>NZ_JACSOG010000017.1:0-93939 GCF_014349195.1 Pseudoalteromonas sp. BZK2
CTTTCACGGCGGTAACAGGGGTTCGAATCCCCTTGGGGACGCCACTTATTCAAGTAGGTTATGTGTAGTGGGGCGGTGAACACCGCGCAATCTATGCACAACGTTATCAAGAGTACGAATCTCTTGGGGACGCCACTTACTTTAAGTAAGTAATGTATTGGAAAGACTATCTTTTAAATATCATTTCAAATATAACTAAGATTTTTCAATTTAAGATTCCTTATTCCCCATATATCTTTACGATATAGACTCCATATATTTCTAAAACTTTAATTCCTATAGATCACTTTTACAGATCATTTTAATACTTTATAGTATCTAGCAACTCATCAGCTAACCATAAGGAAATTAAAATGTTAGCTAAACGTGTTGTACTCATACTAATTTCTTTAGTCATTACTGCTTGCTCAGACTCAAATGAGGGAGTAGCGCTAGGAACGCTTGAGCGTGAGCGTGTGATCCATCCTGCAACGACTAACGAAATACTGATCGATTTACCCGTTTCAGCAAGCCAGTTGGTCGAAAAAGGGCAGGTGATTGCAAAGTTTGATGCCGAACTACAACAAGCGATTGTTGCTAAAGCACAAGCTCAATTAGCTCAAGCCACTGCATTTCTTGAAAAAACCTTGAATGGTGCTCGCCCCGAAGAAGTTGCTGCCGCATCAGCCAAAGTAGCAGCAGCCAATGCTGCATATACGCAAAGCGAAGCTAATTTTCGCCGTGCAAAAACCTTAGTTAAAGATAAACTCGCAAGCCAAGAAACCTTAGACAGTGCAACCGCTGCACGCGATGAGACTTTCGCTAATTTAGAATCAGCAAAGCAGAACTTAAATGAATTAACAAATGGTTCTCGCGTTGAAGATATTAATAGTGCGAAAGCGCAAGTTCAGGCGGCAGAAGCAGAACTAAAAGTACAGCAAAAATACCTCTCAGATCTGACAATTAAAGCGATGCGTGCTGGCAGGGTCGATAATTTACCTTGGCACGTAGGTGAGCGAGTTACTAAAGGCAGCCCTGTCGTTATTATTCAAGCAAACAGCGCACCTTATGCGCGCGTATATATCCCTGAACCATATCGTGCCAAGCTCAATCAGGGGATGACACTTACGGTTCGTGTCGATGGCATAGATAAAGATATTCAGGGTAAACTGACCTGGATTGCCTCAGAGCCTGCGTTCACGCCTTTTTATGCCCTTAATCAGGAAGAACGTGCGCGATTAATGTATCTTGCTGAGGTAACACTACCCACAAGTGAAAATAATTTACCGACAGGCGTACCTGCTCAAGTGATTATGCCATGACTGAATCGGTGATCCATGCCAAAGGTTTGGTAAAACAATTTGGCGATTTAAAAGCGATTGATAACCTTGATCTAGACGTTGAGCAAGGGCAAATTTATGGCTTTTTGGGCCCTAATGGCTGTGGTAAAACGACTGCAATCCGTATGCTTACAGGGTTATTGAAGCCAACCTCTGGTGATATCAATGTGCTTGGCTTGAGTCTGCCAAAAGATGCTGAAAAGCTCAGAACGCAACTTGGTTATATGACGCAAAAGTTTTCACTTTATAGTGACTTGACCGTACTTGAAAACCTAAAGTTCATGGCGGCGCTTTACCCGTTTAAAAAGCAGCAAAAGCAACAAAGAATTGACGAATTGCTCCATACCTATGGTCTTGATCAAAGAGTCGATCAAATGGCCGGAAGTATGAGTGGGGGCCAACGGCAGCGCTTAGCATTAGCTGCTGCAGTGATTAATAAACCGAAAATTTTATTTCTTGATGAACCAACATCGGCAGTCGATCCACAAAATCGCCGTGATTTTTGGGAAACACTGTTTGATTTAAGTAATGCCGGTACCACGATATTAGTTACCACTCATTACATGGATGAAGCTGAGCGTTGTCATCGTTTAGCCATTTTAGAATCTGGTATTAAACGCGCGGATGGCTCTCCAAAGCAATTAATGACAGACATGCACGCTCATGTTGTAGAAATCGCAGGGGCGCAAACCAGAGAATTAAAAAAACAACTCGCAACAATCGACCATGTTATTTCAGCCACTCAGCTAGGTGCACAGTTGCGAGTATTAGTAAAAAAAGATGTTCAAGACCCTGTTGAGTTCATAAAACAGCAATCATTTTGTCAGGATACGTGGCAAGTAAATAGTGTGCGTCCAAGCCTTGAAGACGTGTTTGTTACCTGCACAGGGCAGGGCCGACAATGAATATTGTGACTTCATTAAGCCGCATAAAAGCAATTGTAAGCAAAGAATTATTACAATTACGTCGCGATAGAATGACCTTTGCGATGGTGGTGATGATCCCCCTTATCCAACTGATTCTATTTGGTTACGCTATTAACACCAACGTTAAAGATATCCCTGTTGCAGTGGTCGATCATAGTCAAACTGCGCTCAGTCGCATTTTAGTACAAACAGTATCGGCGACAAATGTGGTTAAAGTGACGGATTATTACGACAGTATTGAACAGGCACAAACAGCAATCGCGAGCGCGAAAGTGCGGGCTGTGCTGTTTATACCCCACGATGTGGCAAACCGACTTGCCCAGCACCCAACAGTGGGTTTTGGTTTGCCTGATGGCAGTAATGAGTCGTTAGTCAGGCCAATTGCGCATTGGTTAGTTGACGGCTCAGATACAATGGTCGCGTCGAGCATAAAATCGCTGCGCAATATGCCGCTTGCAGAGCTTCTCGATAAGCCTGCGAATCGAACGTATCCGACCTTTGAGACGACCTTATTTTATAACCCAGAGCAACGCTCTGCAGTGAATATTGTGCCAGGTTTAGCTGCTGTTATTTTAACCATGACGATGATTATGTTTACCTCTGCAGCCATTGTTAAAGAGCAAGAGCGAGGTAATATGGAGCTCTTAATCACTTTACCGTTAAGCTCACTTGAATTAATGATTGGTAAAGTGGTGCCTTATATCTTCATTGGTTTTATTCAGTTATTTATTATACTAGGTATGGGTAAGCTCTTGTTTCATATTCCTTTTGGAGGTGGTTTAGTCGCATTGGTTGTCGCAACCTTTGCGTTTATATGTGCCAGTTTAGTGCTTGGCTTAGTCCTTTCAACCATCGCTAAAAATCAGCTTCAAGCAATGCAAATGACAATTTTCATTCTGTTACCCTCGATATTATTATCAGGTTTTGTATTTCCTTATGAAGGCATGCCAAAGGCAGCGCAATGGCTTGCTGAGTGCCTACCCGCAACGCATTACCTGAGGTTAATACGTGGAATCGTGCTAAAAGATGTCAATCTAATAAGCATGAGCAGTGATTTACTTTGGCTGTTAGCCTTTACAATTTTGGGCTTGGCTGTGGCTGCATTTAGGTTTAAGAAAACCCTTGATTAGGCTAGGCAATTTAAGGCATATGTGCTTAACTAAAGAGTAATTTCAATTCTTTTTGAGTAGATGTAAGCGTGTGGCGAGTATTTTGGGTGGCGTTGCTACTAGTGACGTTTGATTGCTATGCAGCAACGATAAACCTAGCCCATACCATGAAGCATGAGCACTTTAATGAGCTGTTAAGTGCACTTGCTGAGCAAAGTGGCTTGACGGTTAATTCTGTATTGGTTGACCAAAAGGCGCTAAAAGTCAGGCTGGTGCAAAATACCAGTACCAGCACCTCTACAGACGTTGTTATTGTACCTGCTGATCATTTAGGGCTTGATAAATATGCCAACTACAGCGTTATCCCAGACTCACTCATAGCTGATACCACAGACAAGCGAACCTTAGAAACAGCAAAGCTAAACAACACGCTCTTAGGTATACCCATCATTCAAGGCAATCACCTGTTACTTTTTTATAATAAGCAGTTTGTTAAAGAGCCAATAGAAAATTGGCAGGATATATACCGAATTCAATCATCATTGCCTGAAAAAGTGAAACTCGTTACATGGAGTTTTATGGAAATGTATTGGTTTATCCCGTTCTTATCGGCTTTTAATGGCGACCTAATTGTAGATAACCATGTTCAGCTTAATACACCAGCAATGCAATCGGCTCTCAAATTTGTTTGGGATTTAAATAAACAAAATCTGGTTGATAGACAGTGCGATTACACTTGCTCAAATAATGCATTTAAAGCGCAGCAAGCTGCCTTCACCATCGATGGAGCTTGGGCATTAAAAACGTATGAGCAAGCGCTTGGTGATAATTTAGCTGTGCAGCAATTGCCGAAACTTAATGGTGAGTATATGCAGCCTTATTACTCTACCTTTGTGTTGGCATTTCCAAATGATGGCTTAAATGGCGTTAATAAAGACAATTTGATCAAATTTGCTAAATTGGTTCAAGCAGAAAAATTTCAAACAATGATTTGGCAAAAGCTTCAAGATATCCCCGTTAATACTGAGGTGTTAAATAGTTTAAAATCACAACAAGGCACAGAGTTAGCAACCTTAATTGAAGCGATGCAATTTACAAAACCTATGCCTTCAACCGCATCGATGATCATCGTATGGGAAGTATTAAATAAAGGATTTATTCGCTATGGCAGTGGTGCCTTAACTGCTGAGCAAGCGGGGCTTTTTATGCAAGGGTTGGCAGAGCGTTCGATTGCCAATGAAGGGGATGAATGAGTAGTCCACGCTTTAGCCGCGCCTTATTTATCAGTGTATTACTACTGGTTATTATTCCCCTACTGATCCTTGCAGGTTTGATGATTGGGCGTTTCTATTTAAGCTCAATTGACCAAGCAAATACGAGTTTGCAATGGCAAGCTAGAAATAATGCAGCCAGTCTTGAACAACTCTTATTTAAGCTTGAGAAAAATAGCCAATTACTAAGTAGCACTAAAGCGATAACTGAGCTGCCAAATAAAGTGGTGTACTCACAGTTCGCGCTTGTGCAGTTACAAGAGTTTGTTGCGCAAAACCCACAGATAGAAGCATCAATTGTTATTGATAATCAGGGGTTTATAGTTGAAGGGTATCCGATTACTTCTTTAAATTTGAACTATAAACTCACTAAAAGCATTCTCGACACTGCTCAAACATCAACAGAGCAAAACACAATTCAAATTATCGATAACCCACAAGTCACTGAGCTACTCGCACCTTTGCAGGCAAAACAAAGTGCTTTACTGGCAATTACATCTAAGCTTTTACATGAGCAAGATTCTCTCAGTGAGCCAATAATTAAAACGGGCGTGTTAGTGTCTTTTGTGCCTTTATCAGAGGCGTTAAAGTGGCTTGCAATACATAATGAGCAACCGGTTTATCAAGCCGGTAAGCAGGTACAAATTACTGCACAAGATAACATTTTATATAGCGTGGGCAATGCTGGCGATCACGGCAAATTAATGGGGCAGGCCTCAATAAGTAATGTTTATTTTGCAGGTAAACCAACCAGTTTACAGTTCCAAATTAATGAAGCAAAAACCACCTACACCAGCGCTGTAAAGCAAACGGCCATATTGGCAGGGTTGTTAATTGTCGGACTCTCTATTGTTTCATTTATCTTAGTGCGTTGGTTGACAGCGCGGCTCCATAACCCGCTAAATCGCATTACTGCTCTTAGCCGAGAATATGCATTGGGTAATTACAAACAAGATACCGACGATTTTCATTATCAAGAGTTTAAAGATATTGCAGATTCGCTCAGCAGCATGGCTGATACCATTGATATACAAATTACTTCATTGCAATTAGAAAAACTTCGCGCTGAGCGCTCTGAGCAAGTTAAAAGCCAATTCTTAGCCAATATGAGCCATGAGATACGCACTCCGATGAATGGTATTGTGGGCTTTTTGCAGCTACTCAATAAAAGCACGCTAACACGAGAGCAAGCAGAGTTTGTAAGGCAAATTAATAACTGTAGTGATGTGTTATTAACCGTGATTAACGATATTCTCGACTTTTCAAAAATAGAGGCCAATAAAATAGAGCTCGAGTCGCGACAATGTGATTTAGTCGCGCTTTGCCATGATCTTATCTTACTATTCAAACCGAGTTGTGATGCCAAAGGCGTTGGCTGCCGGCTTGACGTCTCCCCATTACAATCGCTGAATGTTGAATGTGATGAAATACGTGTTAAACAAGTGCTGATTAACTTGCTCTCAAACGCCGTTAAGTTCACCCATCAAGGAGAGATCGTTCTTTCGCTTATTCTGCAAAGCCGAGATGAACACCTGACAGCCGTCGTGGTATCGGTAAAAGATACAGGCATAGGTATCGCTGAAGATAAAATAACGGCCCTGTTTAATCCCTTTGTCCAAGCGCAAAGTAGCACCACTCGTGAATATGGAGGGACCGGTCTTGGGCTTGCCATCAGTAAGGGGATGATTGATTTGATGGGAGGTACTATTGCTATCGACAGTGAGCTTGGCAAAGGCACCGATTTTACCATTAATGTTAATTTTAAATCACTAAACCCACAGGACGCTAGTGCAAAAGAACACCAATCAGATGAAGATACTCAGTTCGATTTTAAATCAGTCGACAAGCCAATATTAATTGCCGAAGATAACCCGATTAACCAAATTGTTATCACTAAGTATTTAACTCAATTAGGTCTGAGTTATGAATTGGCAGAAAATGGACAAATTGCCTGTGAGAAAACCCTAACACAAGATTACGCACTGATTTTAATGGATATTCAAATGCCGGTGATGGATGGATTAACTGCCAGCGAAAACTTACTTGCAAGGCCAGATTTTGATACGCCTATTATTGCCGTCAGTGCTAATGCGATGAAAGACGACATCGAAACAAGCGCAAAAATTGGTATCAGTGACCATATCGCAAAGCCAATTAATTTTGCTGAACTTGAAAAAGCACTCGCAAAGTGGCTATCTCAGCAATCGCTGAAATAGCCGGTATGAATCAAAAAGTGTTGTTATCTTTTTTCTGAATTAACTCAATTGCATAACCATCTGGGTCTTTAACAAATGCAATTTCAGTTGTGCCACCTTTGACAGGACCTGGCTCACGACTCACATTACCGCCTGCAGCTTTAATGTCTTCGCAGGCTTTATAAATATCATCAAACTCGATAGCAATATGACCGTATGCATTACCTAAATCATAGCTGTCTGTATCCCAGTTATAAGTAAGCTCAAGCACCGTCGAATCTTTTTCGTCACCATAACCGACAAAAGCAAGGGTGTAGCGGTACTCTTCGTTGTCTGCACGGCGCAGCTCTTTCATACCTAATACCTGCGTATAAAATTCAATTGATTTATCTAAATCAGCAACGCGAAGCATTGTGTGTAATAAGCGCATTTTAAGCATCCTCTTTTTTGTCTTTAAATTCGCACAATTTCAATAACGAAGCATGGTACAACGCTGCGCATTAAAATTATTAAAAATGGATTATAAGTTATTTCGATTGCATGCACAGTAGCATTGAGACAAAGCGTTTGATATGAAAAGAGTGATGTTATGCAGCAATGAATAAGGACTGCTGCATAACAATGAGGTTTTTGCGGTATAAGCGAAAGCTTAGCTTTTCACTTTACCTTTAAGTACATAAATTTCGCCATCAAAGCTCCCTTGAATTGTCAGACCTTGTCCCGCCAACTCTTTAAGATATTCGATATGCTCATTAGTGATATGTTGCCCCGGCACTAACAGAGGGATACCAGGAGGATAAGGCGTCACTAATCCTGCACAAATTCGGTTGTTACTTTTGCTAATTGGCACAGATTCACGTTCGCCATAGAATGCCTCACTAGGAATACAGGCTAAGTCTATAGCAGGTAGATTCTCTGGTAGGCGTGTGCGCCTCATTGAAGTGGCAAGTTTTACTTTACCGCTATCAAGTTTCTTCAGCGCATTGTAAAGACGAATGATCTTTGAGCGTGTGCCACCAAGAGTTAGCAAAACCAAGATGGTGCTGTGTGTGTATTTTTCGATTTCAAGGCCAATTTCATCTAATAGAAATTTATGAATATCCTTTAATGAATACGGTAACTCACTAATATCGATAAGGATCTTCAGCGGGTCGTGACCCATGTTATCGCCACTAAAATGTGGGAATATATCCATGAAATCTTGTTTGTCGAGCACTTTAATATGTTTCAGTGATGCCATTTGCTGCTTAAACTCAGCAACGTGATTCAGCAGGGCATTTAGTAATTTATAACCTTCCATTTCTAATTGCTTTTGGCATACATCCAGCGAGGCAATGAGCTGATATTTTGGTGAGGTACTGGCGTAAATACTGTAGATCTCACGGAAGAAATCGGCATCGAAATCAGGGTCATTAACATGAATATAAGACGCCTGAGAGAACGCTGAAACCACTTTATGTGCCGAATGGGTAACATAGTCTGCGCCAGCATTAATAGCTGAGTAGTGGCGTAAACTTGGATGGAAAAGCGAGTAAGCAAACCACGCTTCGTCGATAAACACTTTAATACCGTGCTGGTGTGCAAATTCAACCACTTGTTTTAAATCGCTAAGCAGACCATCGTAAGTACAGCCGGTTAAAACCAGTAATTTAGCATCGCTATTTTGCTCAATCGCTTGCTTAATGTCAGCCAATGAAGGGGGCGCGAAGATACCATATTTAGGATTTAAAATACTCGATAAATAAATAGGTAAACTAGCCGATTGCAAAATGCCGTAATGTACTGATTTATGGCAGTTTCGGTCGATGATCACCTTATCGCCTTTACGTAGTAAAGTTTGCAAAATAATCTTATTTGAAGTGGATGACCCATTGGTAACAAAGTAGGTATGTTTTACTTCAAATGTCGCCGCCGCTGATTCTTGAGAGCGGCCTATGGTGTTGGTGCTGTCTGATAATGAACCAAGCGAGTCGACAGAAACCGACAGGTCGCCAACAAATACGTTACGGCCATAAAACTGATAAAAGTCTTTAATATACGGAGAATTTCTAAAGCTAGCACCGCCACTGTGACCAGGTGTGTGCCATGAATCGTTCGATTCACCCACATAACGACGGTAGGCGGTCCAAAATGGCGTTTCTGAACGATCATCAAAGTCATTGATCATATAGCCCAAGATTGCTTCGGGGTCTGAAATGACCTCATCTTTAAAAAAGAAAGATTCAATTTCTTCTGACTCGTTAACTATCTCCAAGCCTTTCGTATCGTCACCAATAACATAAACAGGCAGTTCTAGGCGTATGCCTTTTAATTGCTCGATAAAACGGCTATAGGTGCGCTCGCCATTGTTCAGTACATCCCAACTAAGTACTACAGCTTGAATATCGCCATCTTCCTCTACATATTTCAACGCCTGCTTGAGCTCTATGCACTCGATAATGTCGATATCAACATCACTTCGTTCAAAATTAGGGATTGTTTTTTCTAGGTTCGTTGAAAGCTCTTTTAAGGTGGCAGGATCTTGTTCAATTAACAAGATACGAAGTAAAGGTAACATAGCAACTCATATAAAAAATTTCACATTACTCAACAGCATAACGAAAGGATGGAAGCTTGTGAAATGATTACGCTGATATTTTTTGTTCCGATACTGATTATACTTTTTTCGTGTTAATCGCAGATAGTTGAAATTACATGTTCTTACTGTAAAAGTAATGCTTAAGTAAAAGGTTAATTGAGCACTCTGCGATAAAAGCTCTCAAGCCAGATACAGATAAAAATAAAGATAAACATGCTAGGGAGAATAAAACATGGCGTATGTTGCCAATTTCAAAACTGTAGTCATCTCTACATTGTTTGCGTTTTGTACGAGCGCAGTTAATGCAGATGAAGTCTCAGATTCAAACAATAAAAAGTCGATACCCGAAGCCTCTAAATTTGTGACCCAGCATAAAGGCACCTTTAATGGTACAAAGCTGAAATACGAAGCTGTAGCCGGTGAAACTTATTTGTTAAACAAAAACGAAGAGCCTAAAGCTGCTATCTTTTCGTTTGATTACCTAGCTGCAGATGACAACAAGAACAGACCCGTAACATTTATCTGGAATGGTGGCCCGGGCTCATCGTCTAATTGGTTACATATGGGCGCTTATGGTCCGAAACGAGTCGTGGTACCAAGCGATGCAACGGCTCCTGGATTGGCTCCTTACGAATTAAAAGATGCGCCTGAGACGATACTTGATGTGACTGATATGGTGTTTGTGGACCCTGTTGGTACAGGTTACTCGCGCGCCTTAGGTGACACTGACAGCAAAGCCTTTTGGGGCTTGAATCAGGATGCATCTGCTATTGCTGATTTTATTGCCCAGTGGCTAACAAAAGAAAACCGCTGGAATGCGCCAATATTTTTATTGGGAGAGAGCTATGGTACAACTCGAGCAGCAGCGGTTTCTAAAGTACTGATGGATAAACACCTGATTAATGTAAATGGCATTATTTTTGTGTCACAAGCTTTAGACTATCAAGGTTCAAGCCCTTATGTTGATGACAACATCATTTCTTATATCACTTACATACCCACACTTGCTGCAACCGCTTGGTATCATAAAAAAGTAGACACATCTGGAGATTTTGAAGCGTTTATTGATGCAAGCCGACAATTTGCAGTTGATAAATTACTACCAGCCTTATTTAAGGGGAATGCCCTTAGTAAAGCTGACCGAAAGCAAATTGTTGACGGCCTTCACCGTTATACTGGCCTTAGCAAACAATATATTGAGCAGGTTGATTTACGCATTAACGCCTTTAGATTCGCTAAAGAGTTATTGCGTGATGAGGGCGTCGCAGTAGGCTTTCTTGATGGACGTTATAAGCTTGATGAACGAGACGATTTAACAGCAGCTCCTAAGCAAGATGCGTCAAAAGTGATAGGGCCGGCTTATAAAGCGGCATTGATGAAATACATGCGTACAGATTTAAACGTACAGTGGAAAAGAAAATACTTAAACCCTGGCGATCCTGAGTTATCAGATAACTGGCGCTGGCGCACAGCTCCTGATGGACAAGGCTGGGAGCCAAGATACGTCAATACAGCGCCAGATTTATCTTATGTGCTTCGCAGCAATCCACAAATGAAAGTGATGGTCGCCTCTGGTTATTACGATATTGTCACGCCATTTTTTGATGCTGAATACACCTTAAATAGGCACGGTATATACGCTGATAAAATTGACTATCACTATTATCACGGCGGTCACATGATGTATGTTCACGAACCAGCAAGAGTGGCGCTATTAAGAGATACGCGAGAATTTATTAAAAAGCAGGTGAGCCAAAACCCACGATAATGACTAGGAACATTGTGCCAAACCCTGTGTTTGGCACAATGCGCAAAGAGTGTGATAGAAAAGGTTAAGAACGTTACACATATAGTGCCTATCAAGGATTAACCATTGGTGCATATCGACCATATTTGTTGCCAATGTTTGCCAATATCTGCCATAATCAAAGACTGTAAATATATAGGAATTAACTATGGCAACTTTAAATATCTCTATTCCAGATGAAATGCGCTCATGGATTGATGCCCAAGTTGAGTCAGGTCGATTCTCAAATGCAAGTGATTATATCCGCGATTTGATCCGCCATAATCAGAGTGAAAAAGATGCTATTAGAATGGCATTAGTAGAGGGTGAGCTAAGTGGTGAGAGTGAGTTAACGGTTTTAGATATTATATCCAAATCCAAAAACAAAACTTAAAGCGAATGGCTAAATATATTCTCTCTAATAAAGCTCAGTATGACTTGGAGCGAATTTTTCAGTACACCGAAATTGAATTCGGTGTTTCTCAAGCAGAAAACTATTTAATTGGAATTCATGAAACGCTAATGGCTTTGTCTACTGAGCCGAGCCTTGCTCAAGATGTTAGCGATATCAAGCCAGGATATTCTCGGTATATATTTAGAAAGCACTACATCTTTTTTAAAAAAAGAGCCAACGATATTTTCATTGTGAGAATTCTGCATCAACAAATGAAGGTTCAACTACATCTAACAAGCTAATGCAGGTCAGCAATAATACTTAATTACTCTGTCTTTTCTTTAAACTCACACAAATCTTCGATAATACAGCTGCCGCATTTAGGTTTACGAGCAGTACACACATAGCGGCCATGCAGGATTAACCAGTGGTGTACATCGACCTTAAATTCTTTAGGTACCACTTTTTCTAGTTTTTGTTCTACAGCCACCACATCTTTACCCATGGCAAACTTAGTGCGGTTTGAAACGCGAAAGATATGGGTGTCTACAGCGATAGTCGGCCAGCCAAAGGCACAGTTTAAAACAACATTCGCGGTCTTTCTGCCAACCCCCGGTAATGCTTCGAGCGCTTCACGATTCTCTGGTACTTCTGAGTTATGTTTATTGACCAGAATCTCACACATTTTATAGACATTATTGGCTTTAGAATTAAACAAACCAATGGTCTTGATGTAATCACGAAGGCCTTCAAGGCCTAAATCAAGAATCGCTTGAGGCGTGTTAGCAACAGGGAATAGCTTACGGGTTGCTTTATTAACACCCACATCTGTAGCTTGTGCTGATAAGGTAACCGCAACTAATAACTCAAACGGGCTTGAATATTCAAGCTCTGTTTCTGGGTGCGGGTTTTGCTCACGTAGACGAGATAAGATCTCATAGCGTTTTTCTTTATTCATGGTGGCGTAAAGCACGCAGTGACGGTGCGTGCTCTCCTTTAAGTTAAACTTGTTACTCGGGCTCTAGGGCCTTTTTCTGCTTCTGGAGTAACAACTTGCTTAGATTTTATTTGTGTATCAATGACATTTTTTGCAGCAATCAATAAACCAAGCCCTAAAAAGGCACCCGGTGGTAAAATTGCTAATAAAAATTGGTTATCAAAACTGAATACTTCAATTCGAAGTGCAGCAGCCCATGGGCCTAATAATAAATCGGCGCCATCAAATAGCGTACCTTGACCAATAAGCTCTCGCATTGCCCCTAGCACCACTAAAACTAACATAAAGCCAAGTCCCATCATCAGTCCGTCAAAGGCTGAAAGTGGCACTGTATTTTTAGAGGCGAATGCTTCTGCGCGACCGATAATGGCACAGTTGGTAACAATAAGCGGAATAAAAATCCCCAATGATTGATAAAGCCCAAATGTATAGGCATTCATCATCAGCTGCACGATGGTCACAAAGCCTGCGATGATCATCACAAAAACAGGAATACGAATATCTTTTGGTACCCAGTTACGCACAATCGATACGGTGACATTAGAACCAACCAGTACCAATAAAGTCGCTAAACCAAGGCCTAATGCATTGGTAACCGTTGAAGTAACAGCAAGTAGCGGGCACAAGCCTAATAACTGCACAAGGGCAGGGTTATTAGCCCACATACCATCTTTAAATAAGGTTTTAACTTGGCTCATTACTTGGCTCCTTGACAGATGTTTGGTGCAGCAAACAGATTATCAAATTCAGCTTGGGCAAACAGCACAGCTTGTTTTACTGAGCCGACAACGGCACGCGGTGTAATGGTTGCGCCAGTAAATTGATCAAATTGGCCACCATCTTTTTTAACAGCCCAGCGGCTATCATCTTCACTCAGTACATTTTGCCCTTTGAAAAGAGTGATCCAGTCTGATTTTTTGACCTCAACTTTATCGCCAAGGCCCGGTGTTTCTTCGTGCTTAGTTACACGAACACCCGCTATTTCACCATTGGCAAACACCGCCGTTAATAAGTTGATATCGCCACTATAACCACTTGGTGTTACATGGCGCATCACTAAAGCATACGGTTTAGTGTCTTTGTAGGCGCGGTAAATAACTTGCTCTGGACGTGGCCCTAAGCGCTCATCGGTGATCACGACACAATCTTTGTATAGTTGATTGTCATAATGATGGGCATCAAGTACTTGCTGTAGCTGCTCTGCAAGTTGTTGCTTTTCTTGCTCTTCAATACGCTCAGCAGTCAGGTTATGAGTCAGGGCTACAGTGCCTGTGGTAATAAGTGCAAATGCAGTAAGAATAGTGCCGTTTTTAGTCATTGAGGAAAGGATCATTATTTCACCCCATGGCCGTAAGTTCGTGGTTGCGTATAGTAATCAATTAAAGGCACCGCCATATTTAACAGCAATACACTAAATGCCACTGCATCAGGGTAACCACCGAAAGTACGAATTAAGTAAACAAGTAGACCAATTAACGCGCCGTAAATTAAACGACCTCTATTCGTTGTTGATGCAGAAACTGGATCGGTAGCAATAAAAAATGCCCCTAACATGGTCGCACCACTGAATAAGTGAAATACCACGCCCGGCTCTGTGCCCGGGGCTGCAATATAACCAATACCACTGCACACGGCTAATGAGGCTAAAAAGCTAACAGGGATATGCCAATTAATGATTTTAGCTTTTAATAAATAAAGACCACCTACTAAAAAGCCGAAGTTAACCCAGCCCCAACCAAGACCAAACCAGTCATTAAAAAGAGGCTTACTCATACTCTCAGCCACCGTTAGGTGATGGGCGACATCTGTTTTAACGGTATCAAGTGGTGTTGCCATGGTTGTGCCATCAATCGCTACACGTAACTGATCGACACTAAATCCAGCGCTGGTAAAACCATTGAAAATAACAGACAGCTGTTGTGAGAAGCTGATCGGAGATGCAAGTAAATCACTCACAGGTAACCAGCTGGTCATTTGCACCGGAAACGATACAAGTAGTAATACATAAGCTGCCATAGCAGGGTTAAATAAATTAAAGCCAAGGCCACCATAAAGCTGCTTTACAATAACAATGGCAAAGAGACAGCCAATTACGATAATCCACCAAGGTGCTAAAGGCGGAATACTCAACGCCAGTAATACGCCTGTTAACCACGCACTGCCATCACTGAGTGTTGGCCAAACTTTGCGTTTTCGAAGCAGTAATACAGCAGCTTCACAGGCACTAACAGTAATCAGCGCGAGAACAAGCTGAATTAACACAGCGCTACCAAAGAAGAAAACTTGCGCGATTAAGCCTGGAATACACGCAGCAATCACTGTCATCATTAATCGGCTTAATGATTTATGGCTATGATTATGCGGCGAACTCGCCATGGTTAGTTTCATGACTTATCGTTTCCTTCTTGTTGTAACTTTTTCGCTTTAGCTCTTGCAATGGCACGAGCGACCGCTGCTTTTTTCTTATCTTCGCTAGACTCAGGTTCATCAACCTGCGGCTTGGCATCTGCCTCAGCACTTGAATCATTAGTTTGCTGTGAAGAGTCGTCACTCTGCGCTTGCTCTTTAGCGACTTTTTTCGCTTTGGCGCGAGCGATAGCGGCAGCAACGGCGGCTTTTTTCTTATCTACGCTTGATTCAGGAGCATCAGACTGCGGCTTAGCATCTGCCTCATCATTTGAATCATTTATTTGCTCTGAAGAATCGTCACTCTGTGCTTGCTCTTTAGCGGCTTTTTTGGCTTTAGCACGGGCGATAGCGGCTGAAACAGCGGCTTTTTTGTCATCAACTGGTGCGCTATCTTCTTCAGCTTCAGTTTGATTCTCAGCAGCTTGTGCTGCTTTTTTCGCTTTAGCACGGGCGATAGCAGCGGCAACAGCTGCTTTTTTGTCATCAACTGGCGCGCTATCTTCTTCAGCTTCAGCTTGATTTTCAGCAGCTTGCGCGGCTTTTTTCGCTTTAGCACGAGCGATTGCAGCAGCAACAGCGGCTTTTTTGTCATCAACAGGTGCGCTATCAGCTTCAGCTTGATTTTCAGCAGCTTGCGCTGCTTTTTTCGCTTTAGCACGAGCGATAGCAGCTGCAACAGCAGCTTTTTTGTCATCTTTTGGCGCAGCGTCAGTTTCAGCAGAAGCGTTTTCTTCTGTAGCTTGTGCGGCTTTTTTCGCTTTAGCGCGGGCAATAGCGGCAGCAACAGCAGCTTTTTTGTCATCTTTTGGTGCTGAGTCTGCTTCTACGTTATCTTCTGCAGCTTGCGCCGCTTTTTTCGCTTTAGCACGGGCAATAGCGGCAGCAACAGCAGACTTTTTATCGTCTTTATCGACGCCTTCTTCACCTTGCTCTAGTGCTTTTTGCTCTTTGTATTTACGTGCTTGTTCTTTACGTGCTGCACGCTCTTTAGCCACTTCAGAGTTATCAGGCTCAATCTCTGCACCTTGCTTTTTCGCTTTCGCACGGGCAATAGCTGCAGCGACAGCTGACTTACTGTCTTTATCATCAGATTTAGCTTTAACTCGGGCGAGTGCATCAGCCACTTTTTGTTTTTCGCCATCTGACTTAGCAGCCGGCTTGCGTTTGTGGCGGTTTTGACGCTCTTCTTGTTCGCGCTCTAAGCGCTCTTTACGTGCTTCAAAACGCTCTTTTGCTCGCTCAGCTTTGATTTGCTCTGCTTGCTGCTCTTTGATTTCAGCTTTAGCAACACGATAGTACTGCACCAAGGGTATTTCGCTTGGGCAAACATAAGCACAGGCGCCACATTCAATACAATCAAATAAATTGTGCTCGTTGAGTTTGTCGTATTCTTTAGACTTGGCAAACCATTGCAATTGCTGAGGTAACAATGATGCAGGGCAGGCGTCAGCACAGGCACTACAACGAATACAGGCTTTTTCATCACCCGGCTCAGCAAGTTCTTGGTGATCTGGCGCTAAAATACAGTTTGTCGTTTTAACGACACCAATACGCACGGTTGGCAGGGTAAAGCCCATCATTGGACCGCCCATAACCACACGTTGCTGTGGAACCGGAGAAAAGCCTTGGCAGTCTAATAAATGTTTAATTTCAGTGCCTAGTAAAGCCCACACATTACCTTGTTTATGAATGGTGTTACCGGTTACCGTTACTACACGCTCTATAAGAGGCTTACCTTCATGTACGGCTTGATTTACCGCAAACAAAGTACCGACATTTTGCACCAACATACCAATATCGGCAGGAATACTACCACTTGGGACTTCTTTGCCCGTTAGCAGTTTAATTAGCTGTTTTTCACCGCCAGAAGGGTAAACCGTTGGCACTGTTTGCACTATGATGCTGTCGTTATGCTGTGCTGCGAGTTTCATGGCAGCAATAGCATCTGGCTTATTATCTTCAATACCAATAATTGTCAGCTGTGGACTTAACAGCTGCTGCATTAATTCAATACCGGCAATTATACCATCGGCATGTTCGCGCATTAGCATGTCATCAGCGGTGATATAAGGTTCACACTCAACGGCATTAACAATTAAAAACTCGATGGCTTTACGGGTATCTGCTTTTACATAGGTTGGGAAACCTGCGCCGCCCATACCTGCGATACCACTTTGATGAATAATATCAACAAGCTCATCATGGGAAAGAGTTTTGGCATCAGTTACAGGATTAAGCTCGCACCAGTTATCATCACCATCAGGTTCAATAATAACGCTAAGTTCAGGCAACGCCGACGGGTGAGCAGAGGGCATTGGGCAAATATCGCTGATCAACCCTGATGTTGGCGCGTGCACAGGCACAGACCAATTGCCGCTTGGTTTAGTTAATGCTTGGCCTTTTAAAACCTGCTGGCCTTTTTCAACAATAAGTTTGCCGTTAGCACCAATGTGTTGTTTTAGAGATACAACGAGCTTGTCTGGTAGTGGCAGCCTTGCAATGGCTTGTGTTGTTGATTGCAGCTTTTGACCCGGTGGGTGAATGCCCCCAGGTATAGACCACACTTTGCCTTGTTTAATTTGATCTATTAACTTTTCCATCTGTGCTCCTAATCTACCTGAGTCACAGGGATTGCGTTTAATTGCCATTTCCAGGTTTGTTTGGTTTCTTTTACAGGCAGCATATCAATACAGTCTACAGGGCATGGTTCAACACATAAGTCACAACCGGTACATTCATCGATTAATACAGTGTGCATTTGGCGAGTTGCGCCAACGATGGCATCAACAGGGCAGGCTTGAATACATTTGGTACAGCCAATACATTCATCTTCACGGATATAGGCAACTGTTTTAACAGGATCTGCTTGCTCACCGCCTGCCAGCGGTTTTGCTTCTACACCCATTAAATCAGCGAGTTTTTTTACCGTGGCTTCGCCGCCTGGCGGGCACTTATTGATTTCGTCACCATTGGCAATTGCTTCTGCATAGGGACGACAGCCAGGGTAGCCACATTGGCCACACTGTGTTTGCGGTAAAATGGTATCAATTTGGTCAACAATAGGGTTACTCTCAACGCGAAAACGCACGGCGGCAAAACCTAAAATTAAACCAAATATTAGCGCTAATGAACCTAACGCTATCAAAGCATAAAACAAGGTCATATTAAAACTTCACTAATCCTGTAAAACCCATAAAGGCCATCGACATAAGGCCTGCGGTGATCATCGCAATTGAAGCGCCCTTAAAAGGAGCAGGGACATCAGCCGCAGCTAAACGCTCACGTAATGCTGCAAACAGTATTAACACCATAGAGAAACCCACTGCGGCACCAAAGCCATACACGGCCGATTGTAAGAATGAGTGGTCTTCTTTGATATTAAGTAGGGCAACACCTAAAACAGCACAGTTAGTGGTAATAAGCGGTAAGAAAATCCCTAATAAGCGATAAAGTGTCGGGCTGGTTTTTCTCACCACCATTTCGGTAAATTGCACGACAACAGCGATAACCAAAATAAAGCTCATGGTACGCAAAAATTCGATATCCAGCGGGATCAAAATATAATGATTCACCAGATAGCTGGTCACGGAGGCAAGTGTAAGTACAAAGGTTGTGGCTAAAGACATACCAATCGCGGTATCTAACTTACCCGATACACCCATAAACGGGCATAAACCTAAGAATTGAACTAAAACGAAGTTGTTGACTAGCACAGTGCCAATCAATAACAAGACATACTCTGTCATGCGTGCCTCACGAGAATAAAAACGGCTCTATTATCCTTTTTTATGGGGGCCGACACAACACATGAGGGACGAATAGCTAAAATTAACAAAGCTGTTTACGATTAAAGTGTTAAAGCAAAGTTAATAGATGGAATAGGCCCAAAAATAGTAAGGTTTTTTGGGCCTTAAAGAGGGGTTAGATATCTTTTGGCTTTTCGATGTAATAGCCTTGCACACCATCTAAACACAGTGTTTCGATGATGTGTTTTTCTTCTTGGCTTTCGACGCCTTCAGCAAATACACTCACACCAATACGGTGAGCTAGATCCACCATTAAACGCATAAAGTATTGGTTGTTTTTATCTTCTTCAAGGCCGCGGGTGTAGCTTGCGTCCATTTTGATAAAGTCTGGTTTTAAGTCTCTAAAGAATTTAAATGACGTTAAACCCACACCAAAACGCTCTACGGTAATACGTGCACCCACGCGGTGTACCATATCGATAAAGCGTTTACTTGCTTTAATGTTTTGTTGTAATCCAAACTCGCTGACTTCAAATATAAGCTTAGAGGCGATATTGCTGTCTTTAAGTAATCGGCGCTCTAACCAGATCACAAATTGATCATTGTGAGCGCTTGATGCAGTAACATTAATACCAAAGAATTTTTCAGAGAAATTACGCGTTTTAACCTTCTCTAAAGTGGTATCGATAATTAAACGGTCAATTTCCATTGCCATTTCTAGCTTTTCTGCCATTGCAAGAAAAGAGGCCGTTGGCAGCATTTGGTTTTCTGCAGTTTTGAAACGAACTTGGATCTCAGCATAGGCTTTAACACTTTTACCTATTGGCATAATGTTCTGCATAACCAAGTGCACACGTTTCGATTCGATCACTTCGGTAATGACTTTACGCCAGTTTTGGTTACCAAAACCTGCGCTGGCGTTATTAACTAAATCAGTTTCACGCTGTACATGCCATGCATTTGCTTGTTTTGATTGCGCCATGCTCATTGCATTATCAACAATTGATAATAACTCACCAAGCGGCTTACCTTTTTCGTAGCCAACTATACCTGTGTTAGCAACTGAGCTTAATTCTTGGTTTTGCTGATACTGAGTAAAACGCGATTGTAAGTTATCGCCAAAGCGTTCAGCTTCTTTAAGTGGGGTATTAGGCAGTACCACAGCAAAATCAGAACTGTTTAAACGAAAAACCTGACTGCCTGTATAGGTGCCGCTAATATGTTTAATAATATCGGCCACACCTTTTACGTATTCATCACCTTTTTGGTAACCACGTGTTTGGTTTATTGTTTGTAGCTCACTACAACGCACCATAGCAAGTGAACCAAAGGTGCTTTTTTCTGCATTCTCAATATTTTTTTCGTAATACTCTACAAACATATTACGATTGCCAAGGTTAGTGACTACATCTTTATAGGCTTCTTTTTTAATACTTAGCGCATTATTTTGAATATCATCGTGTTTAGTTTGTAAAAAGTGTGACAGACGATTGAACGAAGGAATTAAATCTTTGCTTAGCTTCTTTAATCTTGAAGTGTCCATAGCTTGTTCAATATCGTCGCTTACTTGATTCTGATTTATGTATATATCGACAATATCAGCAACTGTTGTGCTTATTTTTCTGTTTAAGCGACGGAACATACTGTTCATATAAATAATTGGTAATAATGCAATCAATCCAGATATCAAAATGACAATAAACATCGCTTGTTGCAGCAGAGTTGCTAGGTTATGAGCATTGATCGTAAATTCAATTTTTATGTCAGATGTCTGGTTCACTGCAAATTGAGGCCGGATAGAGTTAAATGAATTATTAACTAATTCAGCAAACAAGGGGAGGGGCTGACTAGACTCTATCATTGTAACAACTTTGCCAGTTTGATCGCGGATTACAAATTTAGAAAAAGTACTGCCATCAGAAAGTGCTTGCCTAAGTTTCTCTGGTGCCAGCTGTTCAATAGTTTGTGAGTTTATATAGGCATTAACTACACGCTGTGCTTTTTGCTGGGCATCACTTACTGCACTGTCAAAACTAATTGCAATAAAATATCCGCCTAATAATGCGAATAGTAGCCAAGAAATAAGTTGTACGAATATGAGTTTTTTAAAACCAGCCATGTTTCTTATCTTTTAAAAGCCTAAAAGGAAGGAATCAATTCCTTGATTGATCGGTTTAATAATAGTGAATTCTATTTTATATCAAAGCATATAAATAACTTACACTAGAGTAGTGTATAAGCGCTGGAAAGTCTAATACAATCGGTGAGGCAAAAAAGAGATAAAATTTAATATATTCGTAGAGTTGGCTCCCCCTCCCCGACTCGAACGGGGGACCTGCGGATTAACAGTCCGTCGCTCTAACCAACTGAGCTAAGGGGGAACTAAATAGAGTAGTGCGGTGCTATGATTTGGCTCCCCCTCCCCGACTCGAACGGGGGACCTGCGGATTAACAGTCCGTCGCTCTAACCAACTGAGCTAAGGGGGAACAATCATATTCATAAACTTGGCTCCCCCTCCCCGACTCGAACGGGGGACCTGCGGATTAACAGTCCGTCGCTCTAACCAACTGAGCTAAGGGGGAATCGTTTATGATTGAAAAACTTGGCTCCCCCTCCCCGACTCGAACGGGGGACCTGCGGATTAACAGTCCGTCGCTCTAACCAACTGAGCTAAGGGGGAAGCGTCATGCCTTTCAACGGGGCGAAATATTAATGACAGCATTGCAAAGTGTCAACATAAAAACTTCATAAATTCAAAAAAGAAGCTTATTCGATGTTTTTATGTTCGATCTGAGCAAAATGTAGCTGAAAAGCGCAGCGTTTTTTGTTTTTTAGAAGACTAGCTATGTCGAAAAGATGACTTTTTTGCATTCTTTTTGAGCAGTAGTACCAAATTGAAAATATAAAAAACCATTCTTTGTTCAGATATTCTCTATTAAAGTGAGGAAATCATCACTTATGCAATAATTTCTTGTGATTGAGAAAATCAAACCTAAGAGTTTTTATTAGGCCATCCTTAGGTGTTATTTTTTTCTTGTATTTTTTTACTACAGATGGCGAATATTCCATCTTTTTTTATGAAGCACATCGACATCATTGTTTGTCGAGGATGACTAAATTTATTTTTAGGTATACATATCAGTTAGTTACTGAATAGTGTGTTGTCGTGTTTTATGTTTCATGCTGGCTTTCCATTAAGGGGAGAGCATTTTTTACACACTCTTTTCTAGAAGCTTACAAAAGGGTCAAAACGGGATACTTCACTATTATTCGTTTTATCAGTTTCAAGCTAGTCTTCAAAGCCTTTATATTTGCGGCTTCTAGAGAGTTATCCACGGTTTCTGTGGATAACTCTGTTTATTAAACTTTAAGAACAGCTATAGTACTAGGATTTTAGGGCGCTCCAGCAATTTCAAGTGTTTAATTAAGTTTTTTTAATTCATTTTAAATCAATGTGTTAGTGTTTTTATCTGAAGCGATGCTGAATTGATAAGTAAATTTATTCGTGACGATGAAATGATGCTATTTATTGTGTAAAAAAACAGCGAATAGTGCCATTTAATTGTAATAAAGCTATTAAATTTGTTTTTATATTGTTTTTTATAAGGGTTAGTGGTTATTTTTATGTCAAAGCGTCAAAAGTTATAGTTTTGTACATCGATTTTGATTCTGCGAATAAAGCATAGCTTGCAAGTGAAGGATGCTTTAAACTTATAGGCTCATATAAAGAGGCCAAGAATTCTTATGAGCGTGAAACCGCAGAGCAAAACTAAACCTGATCTTTTAAACTCCCCAATTCTGCCGACCTTAAAAAAAATGACCATTCCTATGATTTTCGGAATGATCACTCTTATGATGTTTAATTTAGTCGATACCTTCTTCATCAGTTTGTTAGGCACTGAGCCATTAGCCGCAGTAAGTTTTACTTTTCCAGTTACCTTTACTGTAATTAGTTTAGCAATCGGCTTAGGGATAGGTACCTCCGCAGTTATTGCTAAAGCACTCGGAAGTGATAATTTAGATGAAGCTCGTTTTGATGCCAGTATGTCATTATTGGTGTCGGTTGTAATGGTGTTTTGCCTTTCTGCCTTAGGTTATTTGTATATTGAGCCTATCTTTAAATTATTAGGCGCAGGTGAGCAAGTCTTGCCACTTATTCATGACTACATGAGCGTGTGGTTCATCGGCAGTGTATTTTTAATTACCCCTATGGTTGGCAATTCAGTGCTTAGAGCCAGCGGCGACACCAAAACGCCAAGTATTGTTATGGGTGGAGCGGGGCTGATAAATGCTATTTTAGATCCGGTACTAATTTTTGGTTTTGGGCCAATTCCAGCCTTAGGTATACAAGGGGCTGCTATTGCGAGTGTTATTGCTTGGGCGGTTGCAGTAATTATTATTTTATATATTCTGGCAATTAAGAACGGTTTGTTGAGCCTGCATGCTGGTCAGCAAACAGCAGTTAGTTCAGTTCGTAAAATTCTTAAAATAGGTTTACCGGCGGCAGGCGCAAATATGTTGACGCCAATAGCGATGGCGGTCATGACGGCATTAGTAGCTAAGCATGGCCCTGAGGCGGTTGCTGCGTTTGGTGTAGGCAGTCGCATTGAATCTATCGCAAGCCTTGTGGTGCTTGCTTTATCAATGACCTTACCACCATTTGTAAGTCAAAACTTTGGGGCAGGTAAGTTTGAACGTGTTAAAGAAGCTTACTCAAAAACCTTGAAATTCGTGATGATTTGGCAGTTCGCTATTTATATTTTACTGCTGTTAACCTCTGGCTTTATCGCGGATGTATTTGGTAAAGAGCAAGCGGTAATGGATGTGATTAAGTTATTCATTTATATCTTACCACTGAGTTATGGCCTGCAAGGGGTGATTATTTTATCTAACTCTTCATTTAATGCCTTGCATAAACCAATGAATGCCCTGATTTTAAGTGTGGTACGTCTGTTTGTTTTTTATGTACCTTTTGCTTATATAGGCAGCGAAATTGCAGGTTTAACTGGTTTATTTATTGGTGCCGCGATTGGTAACTTATTTACTGCAATGGTTGCCTATAAATGGTTTATCAAAGAAGTTGATGGGTTAAGTGAGTCATATATGAAGGAGTGTCATTCATGAGCGACCATTTCCAACTAGTTTCTAAGTTTCAGCCAAGTGGTGACCAACCAACGGCCATTGCACAGTTAAAAGATGGCCTAGAGGCTGGGCTTGCACATCAAACATTATTAGGGGCTACAGGAACGGGTAAAACCTTCACCATGGCCAATATCATTAATGATTTGAATCGGCCAACCATTATTATGGCACACAACAAAACACTCGCTGCACAGCTTTACGGTGAAATGAAAGAGTTTTTCCCTCATAATGCGGTTGAGTATTTTGTATCTTATTATGATTATTACCAGCCAGAAGCCTACGTTGTTGCCAGCGATACCTTTATTGAAAAAGACGCGTCTATTAATGAGCACATTGAACAAATGCGTTTAAGTGCCACCAAAGCGCTGCTTGAACGACGTGATACCATTATTGTGGCTTCGGTGTCTGCTATTTATGGTTTGGGCGACCCTGACTCATACATGAAGATGATGCTTTTACTAAAAGTAGGTGAAACCGTCGATCAGCGCGATATGCTGCGTCGGCTTGCTGAATTGCAATATACACGCAATGATATTGAATTTAGCCGCGGTACTTATCGCGTACGTGGCGAAGTGGTCGATATATTTCCTGCTGAATCGGATACTTACGCTGTGCGTGTGGAGATGTTTGACGATGAAATTGAGCGCTTAAGTATTTTTGACCCGCTTACAGGAGCAGTTGAAAAGCATATTGTACGTGCGACTATTTATCCAAAAACCCACTATGTAACACCCCGTGAAAAAATTCTTGATGCCATTGATAAAATTAAAGATGAGCTTAAAGACCGCCGAGCTCAGTTACTCAGTGCCAACAAACTTGTGGAAGAGCAACGTATTGCTCAGCGCACCCAGTACGATATTGAAATGATGACCGAGCTTGGTTATTGCTCAGGCATCGAAAACTACTCGCGATACTTATCTGGCAGAACACCGGGCGATCCACCGCCGACATTATTAGATTACTTACCTGATGATGCATTGATGATTATTGATGAATCACACGTTACTGTGTCGCAAATTGGTGCTATGTATAAAGGCGATAGAAGCCGTAAAGAAAATCTTGTTGAGTATGGCTTTCGCTTGCCATCGGCGTTAGATAACCGCCCATTACGCTTTGAAGAATTTGAAGCCATTGCGCCGCAAACTATTTATGTGTCGGCAACCCCTGGTGACTTTGAGCTTGAGCGCTCATCAGGGGAGGTTGCAGAGCAGGTCATTCGTCCGACCGGGCTTATTGATCCAGAAATTGAAGTACGCCCTGTGGGCACCCAGGTTGATGACTTACTCTCAGAAATCTATAAACGAGTAGAAGTGAATGAGCGGGTGCTTGTAACCACGTTAACTAAGCGTATGGCAGAAGATTTAACTGACTATCTCAACGACCATGACGTAAAAGTGCGCTATTTGCACTCAGACATCGACACTGTTGAACGGGTTGAAATTATCCGTGATTTACGTGCTGGCGTATTTGATGTGTTAGTGGGCATTAACTTATTGCGAGAAGGTCTCGACATGCCAGAAGTTTCACTGGTGGCGATACTTGATGCCGATAAAGAAGGTTTCTTACGTTCGACTCGTTCACTTATTCAAACCATAGGGCGTGCTGCGCGTCACTTAAATGGTAAAGCAATTCTGTATGGCGACCGCATCACTAATTCAATGCGACAAGCCATTGATGAAACAGACCGCCGCCGTGAAAAACAACAAGCTTATAACCTTGAACATGGTATTGAGCCACAAGCACTGGTTAAAAGTATTACCGACATTATGGATGTGGGCGAAGAAGCAAGCCCGAAAGACAACCTTAAGTTAGTGCGTAAAGAGTCTAAACAAGTGCTCAGCGCGAAAGATATTGCCAGCCAAATCAAAGCTCTTGAAGCGAAAATGCATGCTTATGCTAGCGATCTTGAGTTTGAAAAAGCGGCGTCTGTGCGTGATGAAATTCACGAATTACAACAACAGTTAATTAACTAAAGATGATGACAAACGATTTTTCTGCCATTTTAAATGCTTTAGCAGAGGCGCCACTTGCTGCTAATGAATTATGTCGTGTATTCCATGGCCGTGGTCACTCAGTCGCTGAGCTGAGCCACATAAACTTAGACTTTTATCCGCCAGCACTCTTTTTAGTTTCATATCAAGAAATAGATGAACAAGTACTTGCGCAATTAACTGATACCCTGTGGCAATGGGCGCAAGAGAATGCGCCAGCGCTTGTCAGTGCATTGGTTTACCAACAACGTAGCGGCATTAACACCCGCAACGCGCTTATGCATGGTGAATTACCCCAAGAGCACCATGTCAGTGAAAATGGTATTAAGTTTAAAGTCGATTTATTGAGTCGCCAAAATACTGGGATTTTCCCTGATATGCGCCGTGGCCGGGAGTTTGTTCAAGCTAATAGTAAAAATGCAAAAGTGCTCAACTTATTTTCATACACGTGTGGCTTCTCTGTTGCAGCAATGCAGGGGGGGGCAGACCAAGTTATTAATATGGACATGAATAAAGGGGTGCTGCGAACAGGTAAACAAAATCATCAGCTAAATGGTTTTGATCAAGGTGTTAGTTATTTTCCGCACGATATTCTAAAATCATTCGGTAAGCTTAAAAAATCAGCACCGTATGAATTGATCATCGTAGACCCGCCGAGTTTTCAAAAAGGCAGTTTTATATTGACCAAGGATTATCAAAAAATCCTACGTCGTTTACCTGAGCTGCTAAATGAAAACACCCAGTTGTTACTGTGTGCAAATAGCCCTGAGCTATCTGAGCAGGCGTTTAAAGATCTCATTAGCGATCATACACAAGGAGCAATTAGTTTTGTTGAGCGACTAGCTCCTACTGATGGCTTTATTGAGGTTGACAGTGATCGCAGCTTAAAAGCGTTAGTCTATAAAACAGCAAACTAATGGCACTGAGTAAACGACTTTCAGCCATTGTTGATGTAGTTGATTCTGGGTATGACGAAATCTGGGATTGTTGCTGCGATCACGGTTTGTTAGGGATTGAGCTATTACAGCAAAATAAAGCCCAGTTTATACATTTCGTTGATATTGTGCCTGAGCTGATGCAGGTACTAAGTGATAAACTCGAACGTTTTGCCACAAGTGAGCAACGCGGCCGTTGGCAGGTACATTGCCAAGATGTGGCAATGATTTCACCAGATCCTAAAAAGCGTCACCTTGTTATTATTGCGGGGGTGGGAGGTGAGTTATTAGTGCGATTTTTAGCGCAGATTGTTAGTCAACAGCCAAATACGCATATCGACTTTATTGTTTGCCCTGTACATCACAGTTATCAAGTTCGCAGCTATTTGCAGACACTGCCATTGGGGCTCGTATCTGAGCAGTTGGTGTGTGAAAACAAACGATTTTATGAAGTTATTGCCATGAGTGCGTCTTCTTCGCAGTCGATCACTCGAGTTGGCCAGCAAATGTGGCAGCTAACAAGTAAAGAGCACCAAGCTTATCTAAAGCAGTTATGTGCTCATTACCAACGTATGTTAAATCAAGACGCCGATTACTATCAGCCTGTGCTTGAACAATACAGTGCATTATTAACTTAATAAGAGCTAACTTAATTAGAGTTTATTAATTTCTTGTTTTACGCTGTAGCTTGAATCAGTAACGATGGCTTCGAGCGTTTGCACACGCTCTTTTAGCTCTACAAGCTCTTTTGTTACTGCAGCGACATGTTCGTTCGCTTCTTTGCTGTCTTTTAATGTTCGAGATTTAAACTCTAAATGTTTTTTATACATATCATAAATCACACCTGAACCCACAGAAATCAAGACAATCAATACCACCATGGTTGTCCCTGACATAGCACTCTCCTTATTATTTAAAAATTATGTATAGATTATAGCCTGATTTTTTAATTGCAAAGGTGATTCTGTTACAAGGTGTTTCGTTTTAAAAATGGCTTGATACGAATAAAGCCGGTGACCAGCATGGTACCCGCGATAACACACAATGCGCCAACCAAGGTATTAGGTCCAATTTGCTCATCTAAAATTAAATTGCCCCAAACAATGCCAAATAATGGAATTAAAAAAGTAACAGTCAGCGCTGAGGTTGGGCCAATGTCATCAATCAAACGGAAGAACAAGATATATGCCACCGCAGTACATAGCACACCGAGTGCCACCACACCAAGCATCACCTCATTACTTGGAATTTCTCTGGCAGGAATAACAAAAATAAGTGGTAGAACCATAATACTTGCCGCCCACATACTGCCATGGGCATTATCAAAAGCAGATAACTTAGGTGCATGTTTTGTGTAATGAGATGCAATGGCATAGCTGAGCGAGGCACACAATGCAGCTACAATTGCTGTGATTGCTTGCGTGTCGATAATCAGGCTATTTTGCCCTACTAAAATGGCTACGCCAGTTAAACCTAATAGCAAGCCAAGTAACATACTTTTGGTGGGTTTCGTTTTACTCCATACAATACCAACGATGGCACCCCAAATAGGGGTCGTTGAATTTAATATGGATAAGGTTGAGGCATTAATTGTTTGCGCTGCATAGGCAAACAATAAAAAGGGAAGGGCGGAATTAAGTGCGCCAATAATGAAAAAATGCTTTTTGTGGGTCGTGAAAGCGAGTTGCTTTCGTAAGTACATCGCAAAAATAAACAGTGTAATTGCAGCAAAGCCAACTCTTAACTCAATTAATACTGCAGGGCCTAAGCTATTCGCTGCCATGCGCATAAATAAGAAGGAAGCGCCCCAAATAGCAGCAAGGATGAATAAGCGTAATAAACTTGGCAATGACATGGTTTTACATTCTTGAATTATAAAACCTGAGCATAACAAATTTCTGCTCTAATACTCGCCATTTTCGGACTATTAATCGGTTGATTTTGGAAGTTTCTTTTCGAAATCAGACTTAACGATTTCTAAAGCTGCTAATACATCTTCGGCGGGGACATCGTTTTGCTCTAATAGCATAATAAGGTCAACAGCAATTTTAATATAGTTAGGCGCACCTTCTAACTCACTGCTCATTTTTGCAATTCCTTTTTCTTAGCGACTTGGCTGATCGCTACATCAATAGCTGTTTGCACTTGTTGCTCCATTCTAATACGTTCTTTTTGCGGTAAATAAAATTCCATATCGACATCGTAGCGAATGTAACGAGCAGGCAGTTGATTTAATACTGTGCAGCATAAATCTGCCATAACATCATCACTATAGGTCGCTTCTAAGTTTCGTTTTGAGATGTCTTCGACAACCAATTTTTCATAGTAATTATGAATGTCGTCATGCAATTTCATACAAAGTTAGCCTTATTTAAAAGTCACTTTTAGTGTATACCAAGCTTTAAAATAAATCGACAGCTGCCCTATAAAGCTGGCTATGAACTTCAACCAAACGGCTTACATTTCGTTGGTAGCCACCGCCCATGGCTGAAAACACTGGGATTTTTGCTTCCTTGGCTTGGTTTAATACAAAATGGTCACGCTGATACACGCCTTCTAAACTCACTTGAAAGTGTCCTAATTCGTCATCTGTTGCGATGTCTGCGCCGGCGTTATACAAAATGATATCTGGCTGGTGGAGTCTAATTGTTAAGGCTAAAGCTTGTTTTACTGTTTCAAGGTATTCAGTATCTGAAGTGCCATGCTCTAACGCAAAATCGTAGTTTGATTGCTGTTTAATACGCGGGAAGTTTTGCTGACAATGAATTGAGCAGCTAATGATTTGAGGATGTGCTTGTGTAACTTCGGCTGTGCCATCCCCTTGGTGGACGTCACAGTCAAAAATTAATACGGTGTCGGCTTGCTCGGTATTAATTAAGTGTGCTGCGGCTATCGCTAAGTCATTAAAAATACAAAAACCACTACCATAGCTCGTAAAAGCATGATGATAACCACCACTTAGGTTAAAAGCAGCACCCTGTTGCAAAGCAAACTCAGCGCCTTGAATACTTGCGCCAACAGAGTAAAGTGTTCGCTCAACCAACTCAGTGGACCAAGGAAAGCCCATTTTTTTAATTGCTTTGCTATCAAGGCTACCAGTTAAAAAAGCGTCGATATACTCGGGGTTATGGCACAGAGCAAGCTGCGCTCTAGTGGCTTGTTGTGGGGTAATAAAATGCTGCTCATCAATAAAGTTGCTAACAAGCTGTTTTAACATGCGGTATTTATCAATGGGAAAGCGGTGACGCTCGGGTAAAGTTAACGCTGAATAATTTGGATGATAGTAAAACATTATCTCAGCTGTTGCTTTTCGACTTGCTGAATTTTGTCTTCAGTGGCTGAAATAGCCTTTCGACAACGGCCAAGTCTTGCATGTAAAGCTAATATTTCTTTATTAATTTCGGTTGCTTGCTGTGCATTTGCAGCGTCGAGCTTAAGTTTTCGCTCTTCGATCATCAAAACTAAGCGGCGTTCAAACTCATGGGTTTGTTTTAGTTCGTCATACAGTTCATGGGATGACTGCATGATTTTTTTTACTGCTTGCTTATAAACTTGTGGCTTAGCTTTCGGCTTAAAGCTGTATTTATTTTCTTTAGCCCATACTGGGGTTGATTTGATTACATTGAATACCGCTTCGACTTGAATGGCAATACGCTCAAGCGCATATTGATAAGCATGGCGATGCTCAGCTGGCGGCAGGCTGTTAAGCTCATCTTCGATTTCGGTTACATAGTCAGCCAGCATCATACTTTTCGTACTAAACACGGCTTTATCAAACAAACTTGGCTGGGCTTGCATATAGCGATTTTTAGCAAATAAATTACCCTTATCAAATTGTGTGGCTAATTGTTTGAGCCTTTCAATTTGTGAACGTAGTTTATCAAAAGCAGTCGATTGCATTTATAAATAAGCCTCATAGATTAACTTTAATGCTAACACTATAACCACAGTGTTAAACACTGGGCGGATCATTTTACTACCAAACTTTATTGCAGAATGTGCTCCTAACCATGCTCCAAGCATCAAGAAAAAACCCATTGTGATACCAAGTAGAAAGTTTACATGGCCAAGTGCAACGAAAGTGATCAATGAAATAAAGTTTGAAACAAAATTCATTGAGCGGGCAAGACCACAGTTAAGCAATAAGCTCATTTTATATAAAAGGCTATTTGATGCGGTCCAAAATGTGCCAGTGCCGGGGCCTGCTAAACCATCAAAAAACCCAAGTCCAAGCCCTTGCAGCCACTGTTTAACTTTAGTTTTACTATCAAGCTCTGGTAACTCGTTATGCTCAGTTGTACTTAAACTGCCAAATAAGCTGTAACAAGCGACTAAAATAATCACCACCGGTAGTAATTTATTTAAAAATTCAATACTTAAGTAATCTACCACTAAAGTACCTACGAGCGCCCCAATGGCTGTTGCTAAAATGGACGCAGCCCAAAACCGTGGGTTGAACAACTTTTTACGAAAATACGTTACGCTGGCTGTCAATGAACCAAAACTTGCTGCAAGTTTATTGGTACCTAATGTGAGGTGAGGCGGCAAACCTGCGGTTAATAGTGCAGGTACCGTTAACATGCCACCGCCGCCTGCAATTGCGTCAATAAAGCCGGCTGCTAGTGCAACTGCACATAATAGTGCCCAGGTTGTTGGGTCTAAAGCTAATTCAAACATTAATAATCAATTTGTCTTTTAAAAGGTGGCAAGGTATCGAGCATGGCTTTGCCATATCGCTTGGTCACTAGTCGGCGATCAAGGATAGTAATGCGACCCTGATCATTTTCTTTGCGCAGCAGTCTACCACAGCTTTGTACTAATTTCTTTGCCGCATCAGGTACGGTTATCGAAAGAAACGGGTTGCCACCTTTACTTTGCACAAACTCGGCCTGCGCTTCTTCTATTGGTGAGGTAGGCACCGCAAATGGAATTTTTGTAATTACTAGGTTTTCTAAGTATTTACCTGGTAAATCAAGACCCTCAGATAAACTTTGAGTGCCAAATAAATAGCTAGCACGGCCTAAATCCACATTGGCTTTATGTTTTTTAAGCAGGGCTTCACGAGACATTTCTCCTTGCACTAAGACCTCAATTCCTTTGCTACGTAATGCTTTAACAACATGATCCATCTGCCAATAAGAGGCAAATAACACTAAATTTGCTTTTTTATCATCAAGGAATTTGGGCAATTGCTCAGCTAAGTGATCACTAAACGCTTTATCGGTTGGCTCAATATGACTTGCAGGAATATGCAGCGTCGCTTGTTTAGGGTAATCAAATGGAGAAGGGACTTTTATGTATTTTACGCCTTCTTCTTTGGCAAGACCGCATTCATAAGCAAAGTGATCAAATGAACCCAATGCAGTTAAGGTGGCTGAACAAAGCACGGCACCCGCACATTGATTCCATAATTTATCTTTAAGGTAATAGCCAACTTCAATAGGGCAATCACTAAGTAAATGGTCGTGATGGTTCTTATATTCTAAGCGTTTGATCCAGCGCGCATGGGGAATACCTTCGCCTTTTGTGGCGTAACTAAACCACAGCTTGTTTAATAACTCTAGACGATTAATGTACTGACCACTTTCAGCCAAGATTGGATCGGCCACATAAGGTTTTACATCGCCATCACTTACGTCTTGCACTAAGGTATCGTGCATCTTGTTGAGTGCTCTTAGGGCATCAAGGGTGGCATCGCTAATATCTTTTGCTTTGGCATGTAAAGATGCTGGGATTTCACCATGTTCAAAACGATAGGTGTCATCACTGTTATAATTAAAGTCTGCGTTATCAAGAATATCACGCACTACTTTTAAATTTTTACCGGCATCATTGATACTGTCACTGAGCTTAAAATTTTGCCCAATCGCTTTTTGACCTACGAGCACATTGGCCATTTTGCCGGCAAATTTAACCAGCTTGTCGAGCCAGTCTATGGTGCCTTTAATGGTTGCTGCGGCAGAAGAGAAGTCGCGGGTGATGTGCGCTAAATGGTGTGCTTCATCGATAACATAAATCGTATCGTCAGGTTCAGGTAGAATCTTACCGCCACCCAAATCAAGATCAGCCAGTAATAGAGAATGGTTGATCACTAGCACATCCATTTGCATCAGACGCTGACGTGCCATATGAAAAGGGCAGAGCTGATGAGCGCGCATTTGTCGTTGGCATGAATGCTTATCACAAGCAATTAAATTCCACACTTTATCAGGAATTGTATCAGCCCAGCTATCGCGGTCGCCTTGCCATTGCTTTTTTGAATAAGCATCATAAAGTTGCTTTAAGCATTTGGTTTCCATATCTGAAAGGGGCGATGATAGGGTCGGCATAAACTCCATTTGCGTTTGACTGTCGCCATTGACGGCGGCACTCAGTTTTTGTGCACAGATATAACGCTGTCGACCTTTCACTAAATCAAACTTGATGTCGAGGCCAGAGTGCTCTTTAAAAAAAGGCAGCTCCTTACTAATTAACTGTTCTTGTAGAGCAACGGTTGCCGTCGAAATCACTAATTTCTTTTTCTTGGCCATCGCTAAAGGCAATGCCCCTAGACAATACGCTAGCGACTTACCGGTCCCGGTGCCTGCTTCAATAACACAAATTCGTTGGCTCTTGTGATATTCGCCAGCCAATGTTTTTGCTATCTCGGCAACTAAATAGTTTTGACTGCTTCGAGGGCGGTAATCGGTGAGGTTATCAGCAACATGCTTATGAATTTGCCGAATTGTTTTTTTTAAAGAGTCAGAAAGCATGCCCAGAAAACCTAAAGTATGTATATAATTACAGTAATGAATTTTAGAGATTTAACTGGGCAACTACAAGCGACTTGTTGATTATTATTTTAATAGCTTTAACAGGGGCTCGAGGTGAACCTTGTAGTTTGACCACTGAGTCAGAGCATCTTTGTAAATCGGTTGCCTTACTTGTTCAGAACTTGGCGTCATTATTGGACGTTGGTGATTATAAAAATTAATACAGTTTTCATGCATCTCTAAATTGCAATGACGTAGTAATTCAGCCACCGTATTGGAAAAATCATTAACTAGGTTTTGATAATCGACTGTATAAATTTCGCCAGCATATAGCGTGTCCCAGTGTGACATTAAGTCTGTATAATCATTTATGTATTGTGCAAGGGATGTGAAATCGTAGCTATAGGCGTGGCCCTCTGAAAAAGAGTGTTTGTATAAACTCCATGCTGTTGCGGCTTTATCTCGCGTAACTTCGAGTATTTTAGCGTTCGGGAATAGGGTTTTTATCAATGCAATATGATGGAAGTTTGTGGGTTGTTTATCGATAAATATCTTATTTCCCCCACGTAATGGCGCAATAAAATTCAAATACCTTGCGGCATAATGAGCCTTATCTTGTTCTGAAAGATTATCAAGGCCATAAGGTACATCTGAGAGTTTTTTACTCTCAAGCTCTCGCGCAATTGCGTTAATTTCTGTTAATTCATAACTTGCATCAACATCAGGGTGACTTGCTAAAATTTGCTCAACCAAGGTAGAGCCACTGCGGGGTAAGCTGACGATAAAAATCAGCTGTAACGACTCATCCAATGCATTATGAGCCATTGGCTTTTGAGTTAAATGTTGCGTACAACGAGAAGTGAAATTACTCGGCTTGTAGGGAGTTAGTGACTTTTGAATATTGTTTGCTTTTTCTAACATCGCAAATGATAAGCTGAAGTTACCTTGTTGTTCATATGCCTTTGCGAGCGCAAAATAGAATTGGGCACTATTTAGGTGTGGTTTAGCAGTTTGTGTGAGCTGCTCGAGGTTATTGATATTTTCGCTGTCAAAAACGTATGTCTTTAAATTTGCCAAATTCCAATAGGCTTCGCCTAGTTTACTATCTAGTTGTAGTGCTTGTTTGTAATGATCAATAGCAAGCCCAGTATTACCTTTTATTTTTTCTATGTTGCCAAGGCGAAGGTGGCATTGGGCTGGGTAATAATTTGCATCGAGTAACTTGTTATAGAGGGCTGTTGCTTCATCAAATTGCATTAGTTTTACATGAGCGATCGCTAATAAGCTCTCTATGTATAATGTCGGTGAAGATATCGACGAGTGGTAAAAAGAGATTAACTCATCAAATTGCTTGGTATTGAGTAAGGCTTTACAGTAGCTTTCTTTAACAGTTTGTTTTTGTGCGTTGTTTTCAAGGTTAAGTTTTGATATTGCAAAGTAAGCTTTGCTATCACCCACTTTAAATGCGATCTCAGCCAGCGTATCAAGTGCTCTATATTCATTTGGTACTAATTTTAATAATTGCTGAATGGTTTGCTGTGCTTGCAGAGGGGTTTGATTGGTTAATTGTTGCTTCGCAGTGTCTAATTGTTTATTAAACCAATAAATCATTTCATATTGTTTGAGTGCACTATGCTGTTGTTCATGCTCTTGCAGTCGTTTGTGAGTATCAGCAAGTAAAGCCCAGCCATCGTGATATTCTGGATGTTCATTGAGTACTTCTAACAACATAACTTTAGCTTTATGTGGTTCAGTAGCAACGAGTGTCTTTGCGTTATTAATCGCATCAATTGGGCTCATAATTGGCTCTTATAATTTTATGTAGTTAGGGTGTACTATACCCCTTCCGTAATAGATTTTTGAAGTAAATGGTTACAGATACAGGTTTTATCCTTTCTAAAGAAGCGTTTGATAGTTCATCAGGGGTTAGTTTTGTGTTTTGGCTCTGGTGTGAAAATGGCCCATTAAAAGTACAGGTTGAGCACCAAGAGGTGTTATTTTTCATTCCTGAAAACCAAGTAACTGCTGCAAAGCGACTATTACAAAATCAAAACATTCATGCTCGTTTTGCTGATGCCAAACTAAAAAATTTCCAAAATCAGTCGGTGATATGCTGTTATTTTAAATCGTTAAAAGATTACTACAGCGCCATTAAGGTTTTAAAAAGTTCACAACTAATCACTTTTGAAGATGATGTTAGGCCAATTGACAGATTTTTGATGGAGCGTTTCATTAAAGGCTCTGTATGGGTAAAAGGTGAAATTCAAACACGAAGTGGTTTTCGACTGTTAAAGAACGCAAGATTAAAACCAAACAATGAATTTAGACCTTTCTTCAAACATGTTTCTATTGATATCGAGTGTAATGGCGAAGGCGTACTATTTTCTATTGGTTTAGTCGGAAACGGTATTGATAAAGTCTTAATGATAGGGCGCCCAGAGCCAACGACTCATCTAGATTATCAAATCAACTGGTGTGAAGATGAAATAGATCTTCTTACTCAGTTTGAAAATGAAATTCAGCGAATTGACCCTGATGTATTGATTGGTTGGAATGTTATTGAGTTTGACTTCAGTGTGCTTCACGCAAGAGCCGAGGCGTTAGGTATATCTCTAAAGCTTGGTCGCAACAAAGAAAAAATGCGCGTGCGCTCGGGAAATATTACTCGCATAACAATGCCTGGTCGTGTAGTTATTGATGGAATTGATACCTTAAAAAACGCTACTTATCATTACGATAGTTTTAGTCTTGCAAATGTAGCGAGTATTGAGCTTGGCGAAGAGAAGCTAATAAATACAGATAATCGTCTTGAAGAAATTATTCGCCAGTTTAATGAAGACAAACTGTCTCTTGCTAATTACAACAGGCAAGATTGCATTTTAGTGATGCGGATTTTTGAGAAACTTAAGTTACTTGATTTTGCAGTTGTAAGAAGCCAGCTTACAGGGCTTGAATTAGAACGAATGGGCGGCTCAGTTGCAGCCTTCAGTAATCTTTATCTGCCGTTACTGCATAGAAGTGGCTATGTAGCCCCTAACTTAGGCGATCATGGCTTAAGTTTTGATAGCCCTGGTGGTTATGTCATGTCATCGCAGCCAGGTTTATACAAAAATATCCTAGTGCTTGATTACAAAAGCCTCTATCCATCAATAATGCGTACATTTTGTATAGACCCTCTCGGCCTTATTGAGGGATTAAAAAAATCAAATGATACAATCGAAGGCTTTAACCAAGCACTGTTTTCACGCACTGAGCATCATCTGCCAGAACTTATTAGAGGACTGGCTGCGACAAGGCAAATAGCCAAAGATAAAAACCAAACCATGCTCTCTCAGGCAATTAAAATCATCATGAACAGTTTATATGGTGTACTTGGCTCGAAAGGCTGCCGCTTTTATGACCCTCGATTATCTAGTTCTATCACTTTGCGCGGTCATGAAATTATGCAAACAACCAAGCGTTGGATTGAAGAGTGGGGCTATGATGTCATTTATGGTGATACAGATTCGACCTTTGTTAAGCTTGATGATGATCTAAATCCACTAGACTGTAATGAAATCGGTACGAAACTGGCAGAAAAAATAAACAAATGCTGGCAGCGTGTATTGCAGGAAGATTATAAAATAGACAGCTTTTTAGAAATAGAGTACGAAACCCACTTCAGTCCATTTTTTATGCCAACAATTAGAGGTAAAACAATGGGCTCTAAAAAGCGTTATGTAGGAAAAGTCGAAAAAAAAGGCGTTTCAAAATTAGTCTTTAAAGGGATGGAAACAGTTAGAAGTGATTGGACAGAGCTCGCCCACAAGTTTCAAACAGAATTATTTGAGATTTTATTTTCTGAAAATTACACCCAAGAATTTATTTTTCAAGCGTTTGATAACTATGTTAAAAAACTATATGAAGGTGAATTTGATTCAAAGCTAATTTATCGTAAGCGACTGGGTCAGCATTTGACTGATTACCAAAAAAACATCCCTCCCCATGTAAAAGCAGCGAAACAGTATTTAGCTGACAATCCCAACTTAACGTTTCAACGTGGTCAAATAATTGAATATGTTTACACCGCTAACGGCGCTGAGTACTACACTGGTGACCATAATTATGATTATGGCACTTATGTAAATAAGCAATTGTTGCCAATAGCTGAAATGATAGTTGTTGATTTGGGTACTAAAGTTTCGTCACTAAGTGACCGTCAGATACGGCTTTTTTAAGATTTTTAACATTTTTTTGACTCTTTATTGCGATGAATGATCAATAAGCTCAGTTTAAATGCTTATTTGTTTATTTTTTGCTCTTAAAACTGGTAAAAGTAAACTTTTTGCTGTCTCATTAAAAATTTGTAAATAAAGAGCTGGATATTTTGTTTTATTTGTTTATTATTTGTTTGTCGCAGTCCTGATGCGATACAAATAATAAACAAGCTTATGCTAAATATAGCCACAATATAGTGGTCCAGGGAGAATCAAATGTTAAATAATAAAGTTTCAAAAGCAGTTCGCTTAGCGCTTGCTTTTGGTACAGCTTCTACAGCTGCGTTTTCTGTAAACTCTTATGCTGCTGAAGAAGAAGCAGCAGAAAAAGTTGAACGTATTGAAGTTACAGGTTCACGTATCAAACGTACTGATATTGAAACTGCAAGCCCAGTACAAGTTACAACAGCTGAAGAAATCGCTGTAGCTGGTTTTACACGTGTTGAAGACATGATGAACAGCTTGCCACAACTTGAAGCTTCAAACACAGCGTTCCAATCAAATGGTGCTTCTGGTACAGCTACTCTTGACTTACGTGGCATGGGTTCACAGCGTACATTAGTACTTATCAACGGTCGTCGTATGCAAGCGGGTGGTATCTACACTCAATCTGCTGATATTAACCAAATCCCGGCAGCACTTATTAAACGTGTTGACGTAATGACTGGTGGTGGTTCTTCAACTTACGGTGCTGATGCGGTAGCGGGTGTTGTAAACTTTGTAATGAATGATGAGTTCGAAGGCTTTGAAGTAAGCCTAGGTTCAACTGCATATCAACACGACAATGATAATGAATACATCCAAGGTTTAATGGATGAACGTGACTTTGACTACCCAGAAGGTAGCTCAGGTTTTGATGGTTCTTCTTTTGACTTCTCAGCTACATTAGGTGGCTCTTTCGATAGCGGTAAAGGCCACGCTGTTGGTTATTTCACTTACCAAAAGCAAAATGAACTTCGCCAAGGTGCTCGTGACTATTCTTCATGTGCTTTAAATGCTGCAGGTACAGCGTGTGGTGGTTCTGGTAACGCAGTTATTCCTAACTTCTATATCTCTGCGCCTACAGACAGCGGTGCATTCGATTGGGATGATTACGATTATTGGACACTTGGCTCTGATAGCAGCTTCATTCCTTCAAGTGGTAACGTATATAACTACGCTCCAATTAACCACTTCATGCGTCCTAATGAGCGTCACACGTTAGGTTTATTCTCTAAATACGAAATTAATGATCACTTCCAACCGTTCATGGAAGCGATGTACATGCGTGACCGTACTACAGCGCAAATCGCTGAGTCTGGTACGTTCTTCAACGAAAACTACGTTATTGATTATGATAGCCCGCTTCTTACAGATGCGCAGCGTCAAAACTTAACTGACCGTTTCGGTTTAACTTCAGGTGACCAATTTGCAACTTACATCGGTAAACGTAACGTTGAAGGTGGCCCACGTGCAGATAGCCTTGAACATAACTCATTCCGTTTAGTACTTGGTAGCCGAGGTGAGCTAAGCGACCTTTGGTCATACGAAGCATTCGTACAGTATGGTTCAACGTCTTCATCTTCTGCATACGAAAATGACTTCTTCGGTCCACGTATCAGCACTGCGCTTTCTGCAAATGGTGAAGACTGTTCAGCAACTTCTGGTTGTATCCCTTACGAAGTATTCACGTACCAAGGCGTTACTCCTGAGTCAGCTGGTGCATTAACTGGTACTGCGATTCTTAACGGTGTTACAGAGCAGTTTATCGTGAATGGTTTCGTTACTGGTGAATTTGAATGGGGTCTACCTTCTTCAGATTACCCAATTGCGGCAGTATTTGGTGCTGAATACCGTGAAGAAACGTTCAGCCGTACTGCGGATGAAGTTTACGCGCAAGGCTTATTACTAGGTCAAGGTGGTACAACTAAGAGTTTAAACGGTGAATATGACGTAACTGAAGTATTCGGTGAGTTAAGCTTACCTATCGTTGAAGGTATCACAGGTGTTGAAAGCTTATTAGTTGAATTAGGCTATCGTTGGTCTGATTACAGCACATCAGGTTCAGAGCCTACTTATAAAGTAGCAATGAACTGGGACGTAACTGAAAACTGGAAAATCCGTTCAAGCTATAACCGTGCAGTACGTGCAGCGAACAACGGTGAGCTATTCGCACAACAAAGCACAGGTTTATGGCCAGGTACCGATCCTTGTGCAGGTGCAACACCATCTCTTAGCCAAGCAGAGTGTGCTAATACAGGTGTTCCTGCATCTCAATATGGTAGCGTAGGTAAGAGCCCTGCTGACCAATACAATGGTTTCTTTGGTGGTAACCCTGAGCTTCGTCCTGAAATTGCTGATACAATCACTCTTGGTGTTGTTGGTAACCCATTTGAAGATTTTAACTTCTCAATCGATTATTGGGATATCGAACTTGAAGATGCAATTGGCGCAATTGATCCTGAACTAATTGTTGAGCAATGTGGTAAAACTGGCCAAGCAGTTTTCTGTGATAACGTACAACGTACACCGGGAAGTGCTAGTCTTTGGATTGGTTCAGGCCAAGTTGTAGCGACAAATACTAATTTAGGTAAAATTCACTATGAAGGTATCGACTTAAGTGCTAACTACGACATCGAAGTAGGCGGTGGTACACTTTCTACAAGCCTAATCGGTACTTACATGATGACTAAGGAATTTGATAATATTCCTGGTGTAAGTGAAGTATATGATTGTGTAGATACACTAAATAATGGCTGTTTCCCACAACCTGAATGGCGTCATGTTCTTAGCGCAAGCTATGACACAGGCAGCTGGTGGAGAGCGACAGCTAAATGGCGTTACTTCAGTGCAGTTAACGAGTACGATGGTGCTGATACACTTGTACAAGATGGTATTGGTTCACAAAGCTACCTTGACCTTAAAGGCACGTTTACGGTGAATGATTACACTTCAGTACTTATTGGTGTAAATAACATTCTTGATAAAGAGCCGCCAATGGTAGGTGGTTCACTTTCAACAAACGCAAATGCTATTGCTGGTTACTATGACACTTTAGGTCGTTACTTCCATGCAAGCGTGACGTTAAAATTCTAATTTGAATTAATTAATGTATGATAAAGCGAGCTTCGGCTCGCTTTTTTTATGGGGAAGCATTTATTATGGGGAAACAATGACATCAGAACAACACGCGTTTACCCAAGCTGTTGCTTTACTTCAACAAGGTAAAGTTAGCCAAGGGATAGAGTTATTAAAACCGTTATCAAATAACACTGAGTTTGCTGAAAAAGCGTTACAGATCCTTTTCAAAGTTGCTATGCAGCAACAAGACACTGAAACAGCCATTGCATATTGCCAACAACTGGTATCAACTGCTCCTACAAAGTTTGATTATGCACTGACCTTAGTACAATTAAGTTTAAGTTGTGGTGAGTTCGAAATTGCGAAAAATGCGCTGTTACCTTTATACACAGCAAATCCGCAGCAAGCTGATATTTGCTTTCAGCTAGGAAAAATAGAAAGAAAGCTTGATAACCATGATGCAGCGATGCGCTTCTTTGAACAAGCTCTAACATTATCTGAGCAGTTCAAAGCACCCGCTTTAATAGAAATTGCTTTTATGCATAATGAGCAATTACATCAACCCGATGATGCCGTACGTTACTTACAACAAGCGATTAGTCATGATGCAAATAATCTTCAAGCTCACTTTTCATTGGCAAATATTTACGAACAGCTTGGTGATAAAGAGAAAGCGAAAAAAGGCTTTCAACAGGTTTTAAAAATAGATGCATTTAATGCGATGGCTCAAGCAAGATTGGCCGATATTGAAACCTTCACTGAGCGTGATGCAATTGACTATGAACAAGCAAGCTTAGCCATTTTAAAGCGAGAGTCAGATGATATAGCGTATGCTGATGTTTATTATGCACTTGGTAAAGTATTTAATGATTGTAAAAACTATCAGAAAGCTTGGCATTATTATGTAAAGGCTAATCAATACAATAAAAAGTATTTACCAGCCTATGATCGCCAATCTGCTGAGAAGATTACTGACTACACCTTAGCGCGTAATATTGCTCTGCAAGAAGCGAATAGTTCAATAACACCCATTATAATTTGTGGTATGTTTCGTTCTGGCTCAACACTAATTGAACAAATCATCAGCTCTAACGAGCAAATAGCGGCAGGTGGTGAAATTGCCTATTTACATTCATCGTTATTCAATTTGATTGGCGATGAAAAGGCACTTGTTAATAAGGCTAAAGAGCCTGAATTTATTGATGGTTATAAAGAACAATTAACTTTAAGAGCTGAAGGTGCGCTTTATGTAACAGATAAACGCCCTGAAAATTACCTCTACTTAGACATTATCAAGCAGCTCTATCCAAAAGCTAAGATTATCTGGACAGAGCGAGATATTAAAGACAATAGCTTGTCAGCTTTTTTCCAGCATTTGGGTCCGAGCTTAAACTATGCTGTATCCCTAGGTGATACTCTACATCACTATGAGCAGCAGCAACGTATTAAGTCACATTGGCAGTCGTGTTTCAGTAATGATATTTTTACCCTGAATTACGATCAGCTCGTTTGCTCACCCGAGCAGATTTTAGAACAGCTGTTTAGCTTTCTAGGACTTGAATATACTGATGAAGCACAGCGATTTCATAATAAATCTGGCACTGTAAGTACAGCGAGTGTATGGCAGGTTAGAAAGCCACTTTATAAGTCATCCTCAGGACGATTCGCACATTACCTTGAACACATACAGGCCGATGAAAAATCCTACCAAGATGCCAAAGCGCTGTTAAATAAGTAATTGGTAATAAAAAAGACCATCATTTAGATGGTCTTGTTTATTATTTTAAGGGCATGATATCACATGGAATAGTTAGCCGAGGGCTAGTGCTTTTTAGTTGGTATGTACCATGCCAAATATAGCTTGGAAATATAATAATTTGACCTTCCTCAGGGCATATTTCACGAGCTATAGACTCACGTTCACCTAAGTTAAGACTGGTTTCTCCTAGCTTAAGCCAGCCATTTTTAGTTTCATCATCTTTACTCATCTCATTAGGAATAGAAATATAGCTCGGCGCTGATAACCAACCTTGAGGGTGAATATGATTAGCATGAAAACCGCCTTCTTCTAGTTTCACCGACCAACTACCTCTGGCAACAAAGCGTTTATGATTACGCGCTAATAGAGGGTGGTTAGCATCCTCTGGTAGCTGCATCAGGTATTGATTAATGCATTCATTCATAGATGACTTAAATAAATCAATAAGTTGGTTTGAACGGTGTAACAAGTGACCTTGTGTTTGGCTGCCACTGCGCACACTTTGATCTAATGGTTGTAGTTTATTTGTGTGAAGGCTGATCATTAGCTCCTGCAACTGCTTATTAAAATCAGCAAAGGTCTTAAAACCAGGCGGAGCAGGTAGCTCCATCACTTTAACGAATTTATCTAGGTCAGTTAACCAGTGATATTTATCATCATTTGATAAGCGCCAAGCAATACTTAAATATGCCCAAAGCTCTTGGTTATTAGGATTAAATTTTACAGCAGTTTCTAAGTGAAAGATCGCTGAGCTGTAATCGCCTTGTTGTATGTAAAAGTTTGCTAAATCAATACAGTAACGAGCATTTTGTGGAGCTGCTTTAACGAGCTGTTGAAGGAGTGAAAATGCTTTTTCTTCGTCACCTGTTCTATCAAGAATAATACTGTGGGCATGATGTAAATCTAAATTTTGTGGGTTGTTTTGTGTAGCATTACTACTTACTAATAATGCTTCTTCTAGTTTACCTAGTTGTAGTAGTTGACAAATTTGCGAGTGGATCAGAACAGGGTTTGCATCAAAGTGTTTAAAAGTGTCTGCATATGAACTCATTAACTGGCTCTGAGAGTGCTCCCAGTAGAGTTTATTAAGGCTTTCATGTGCAGGTACATAGTTAGGAGCAAGCTCTAGGCATGCCTTAAGATGAGCTTGTGCTTGTTCATATTGCTGTAAATCATAGTATGTACAACCAACTATGTAATGCAATTCGGCGCTTGGTTGCTGTTTTAAAAGCATTTGCAAAAGCGCTAATGCCTCGGGAAATTGACCTAAATTTCGATAATTACAGGCATGTTTATAAACGAAATGAAATTGCCCTTTTAATTGTTTTGGCAATTTTGTTTGAAAATAGTTTTCGATTTTTTGTAAGTCACCCAGTCGCTCGAAAAGTTCTAAAGTGAGCCAATGGTAACGGACTAATGCGTTCTGAGAGGGCGATGTTTTGCTTAATAAAAGTTCGGCTTTTAATAATTCATCTTGATTAATTAGACTTTCAATGTAATTGAGGCGTGGTTTTTCAAGAGACAAAGAAACTGTGTTGTATTCACAAAAATGAATACAGTCTGCATACTTTTTTTGTTTACATAGTAGATTAGTGTAGTTGTCTAAAAGGCCAACATGATTACTAAATTGGCTAAGGCCTTTTAAATAACACTGCTCTGCATCAGTTGTTTTGTTTACAGCTGATAAACATAAGCTATTCAATGTATACCAATCAGCGGTTTTATTTGTATGTAAAGAAAGGAGTTGTAATGCCTGCACATATTGTTGTTGATTGAATGCGTGCAAAGCTCTTTGTAATGAATTATTCACTCGTAAACCCTGTTTTTGCTTTATGTTAACAGGGTGTACAGTAAAGTAAAATATTACTCTTGATTTACATCAAGGTCTTTGATTTATTCAGTGTGTTTATGGTGAAGGGTAATAAACAGCCCTGAAAGTTAACTTAGTTTAGGTTTTTGCTGTAAGGCCTGACCTGGTTTTAAAAAGCTGACTTAGCAATAAAGTTTCTATTCGAAAAAGACCGCATGCCGCTGATTACTGACATGCGGTGTTTAGCGATTAATTATTTGAATCAATATCTTTGATCTCAACAGTACCGCTATTGTCTTGGCGTTTTAAGTTAAGCTTTTTAATTTTTTCTAACATTTCAGGTGAAAAGCGACCAAAATCCATTGTACGCATCATGATAGAGTCGTTAATAAAGTTAACATTAACGGCCCCCATACCTGAGCTACTGCCATCTTCAGATACTGGTACATCAGAATTACTCACCACAGCGTTTAACATTGCTGCTGGGTTAGTTGATGCAGTTGCACCAAAACTACGCTCTGTACCAAATAAGTCGGTTATATTCCAATCTTCAATGTCAATTTTAAAACGTTTTGCGTATTTAACATCGCTTTTCATTTGCCCTTCAGCGTAGTCTTCTAAATGCTCACGTAAGTCAGTTTCGAAGTCAGTAAATAATGATTCAGTTTGCTCATAATATTTAGATACATAAAGGCGGCTTTTACGCTTAATTTGCATGCCTCGATTAGAGTTTACAAATTCTTCACCATTTTCAACTAGTTGATGGTAAACCTTATTACCTTTATAAGCTTCATTGCGCAGGTTTGGGCTACCTATGTTACCTTGATAAAAGCCATACATGACGATTGGTTTCTTTTTACCGAATTTTTCAAAAACAATTTTATGTTGGATATCATTGAGTGAAAGCTTATAACCGGCAACGGTTAAAAACTCTTCATCTAAAATTGAATCATCATCAAAAAGAAGATCTTCTGTATCGCGAATAGGGTAGTGCTCGATTAACTTTTCAACTATCGCTGTATTGTAAAGGTTAAGCCAGTATGCCAATTGCTCATCGAGGCTTAGTTCGTTAAGAGAAATTTCGTCAGGTACTTTTTCTAGGCTTATACGAATTTTGTGAAAGCCATCTTTTATTTCTGATTTAGATACTGCCTCAAATAAAAAACGATTAGCCTCCAAAGCTGTATCATTATTTTTATGTGATTTCATGCGCGTGCCAATGGATGATTGGGATTTACGTGAGCTTCTATCAGACCTGCCCATATCTAGCACTGTTATTTCAAGTAGGTTATCAAGATCCTCGTATGAAATTCTTATATCTCTATTAAGGCTAAAATCTGAGAATTCTTCTGGTAGTTCATTGATTTTTGCGTACGAAGAAAGTGAGCAAAAAGTAAATGCAATTAGTAATAATTGTTTAATCATGGTTTTTCCTTGTTGTTTTAACAATCTAACTATTGCCGATTGTTACATTTTTTTCAAGTTGGAATGTACCGAATTTATTACTACTTAGCGTCTTGGGCTTAGTAAATAAGGAGGGTGAGCTTTTTTCTAGAGTCGACCAATGGGTTTAGTTAATAGAATGTTCATTCTATTAACTTTTGCATGGTTAATCTTAAAAAACACTTCTAACTGTCATCTTGTCTAAGTAATTTGTGGTTTCGTCTATATCTATTGGGTTTAAGTTTTCAAATTCTAAATTTAAGTGAAAAAAAAATCCAAAATACAAATCGCCTGTTTGTTGTGTTTACTGCAATAATTTAGCGCTATTCTGGTGTGTACCTTTATCGGTACTAAATAATGAAATTCTTCTTTCCCTTTGTAACTCATTGTTAATGATGCTGTACCCTTTGTGGTTTAAGGGTTTTTCGTGTGTTAAATTTGTTTTTAACTCTGTGGTGTTTTTATATTTATTGTTAAAAGTTGAACTTTTGCGTTAGTGAAGTGTTGACCTTTGAGAGTGGCGAGTATTATTATCAAAGCTCGAAATGACTGCGGAATATGCATTTATTTTGAATAACTATAAATATTCCATGAATAACATGGTCCAGGGAGAATCAAATGTTAAATAATAAAGTTTCAAAAGCTGTTCGCTTAGCGGTTGCTTTTGGTGCAGCTTCGACAGCTGCATTTTCTGCTAGTACATTTGCTGCAGATGAAGAAAACGCAGGGAAAGTTGAACGCATCGAAGTAACAGGTTCACGTATCAAGCAAGTTGATATGGAAACTGCCTCACCAGTGACAGTTATTACTGCAGCTGATATCCAGTTATCTGGTGAAGCGACAGTTGCAGATGTATTAAATAACTCGTCTGTAAACAGTTTCGGTTCTTGGCGTGGTATGTCAGGTTATGGTTCAGGTGCCGCCGCAACTTCAAATGTTAATATGCGTGGCCTTGGTGCAAACTATACACTTGTATTATTAGACGGCCGTCGTATGCCAGGTACTAGTTCTTCTTCTGGTGCTGCAGCTGATACGTCACGAATTCCAATGGCAATCGTTGAACGTATTGAAATTCTTCGTGAAGGTGCATCTGCGGTATATGGCTCTGATGCGGTTGCTGGTGTAATCAACATCATCACTAAAAAAGATTTTAATGGTTTAAACTTCACATATGACACAGAGTTACCTTCAGTTGAAGGTGGTGATACTAACCGTTTCTCAGTGACAGGTGGTTATGCATCTGATAAAGGTAATATCACATTAACTTACGAACACTACAAAGCAGATGCAGTTTATGACCGTGATATCTGGGAATTAGATTCTGAATTATACGGTGCATTTTCGTCTTACAGCTCTGTTCCAAATGGTCAAGGCAAAGACTCTAAAAACTGGTACTCAGCAGACTTATGTGATGTTGCAGATAATACAGTACCAAGTAGCGACGGCCGTTGTTTATATAGTTATGGCGCTGTGACTAAGCTTTTCGCTGACGCAGAACAAGACTCAATCCTTTCAAACTTTAAGTATGAGTTAACAGACGACTTATATTTCCGTGGCCGTGCAAGTGCTTCAATGTCTAAGACTGATGCTCGTTATGCTGGTACACCTGTATCAACTACAAAACCGACTATGTATGCTGATAACCCTATGAACCCATATGGTGAAGATATTTCACTAAGCATGCGTTCAGCTAACTTGGGTAACCGTGATACTCGCGTTGAAATTGCTAACATTGATTTTGTTGGTGGCTTAGTAGGTTATACTGATATTGGTAACGGATTTGACTGGGAAATCAATGCGCAGCGTAGCCGCTCTACGACTGAATCATTCAACCGTAATCTAATTAATGATCCACTTGTACAATCTCTAATCGATACAGGTGAATACGATATCTTCAATACTACAGGTATGGATTTTGCTTCATGGGATGCACAAATGGCAGAGCTTTATGCTGGTGCAGCTCACATGGGTACCTATAAAGCAGAGTTCGAAAGCACTCAATTTGACGGTTTAGTTTCTACAACGCTTGTTGATAATGAATCATTTACCTTAGCGGGTGTAGTAGGTGCTGAGTTTGAAACGATCGACTTCACTCAGTATTCAGACCCTCTATCTGCTTCAGGTAATGTGTCAGGTGGTTCAGGTGGTGATGATGTATTTGCAACACGTGACCGTACTTCTAGCTACTTAGAGCTACAAGCTGCTTTCCCATTCGGTTTAGATTTAAATGCTGCAGTTCGTTACGATAAATATGAGCAAGAAGGTGACGTAGGTGCATCTGTTGTTGCAGGTGAATTCGATAACGTAACTAGTCAACTTGGTGCTGCTTGGCGTATCACAGATGACTTATTAGTACGTGCAAGCTGGGGTGAGTCTTTCCGTGCTCCAAACATGGGTGAGATGTTCTCTAGTCAATCTTTAAGCTTCGAAACTAACTACGATACACTTTGGTGTGATAACCAAGGTAACGCTGCAAGCGATACTGTTTACTGTGCGCCAAGTGGTACACAACACAAAACGTGGTTTGGTGGTAACCCAGATTTAGAGCCAGAAGAAGGTGAGTCTCTAACTGTTGGTACAGTTTGGAATGTGACAGATACACTTTCAATGGAAGTTTCATACTACAAAGTAAAAATTGATAACCGTATTGCTGCAATCAGTACAGATCGCTTACTTTCAGATGAAATTGAAAATGGCTCTAACCCAGCTGTTGTGCGTGATGCAGAAGGTAAAATTGATGTAATGTACAGCTTCGATCAAAATATGGCTTCTTTAGAGACGTCTGGTTTTGACTTTAAAGCGAACTACACTCATGAAACTAATATCGGTGATTTCTCATTACGTGGTGAAGCAAGTTACGTTGAAGAGTTTGTAGAAATCACAGAAGCAGGTGCTGATCCTTTCGATTACTCTGGTCTTCAAGATTACCCAGAGTGGCGTGCAAATATGACGCTTGATTGGAAATATGATAACTTTGGGGCTGCTTGGTCTACTTACTACATTGGTAAACAAGAATCAGGGGCAGAAGAATTTAACAATCCTTCTTTAGCGCCAGTTGCGAGCTACTTCAAGCATAATGCACAAGTATCTTATACACATGATTGGAACGGTAAAGTAACATTTGGTGTGAATAACATCTTCGACCGTGAAGCACCTAAATGGTACGACGGTTTCTACGACTACCGTGATGCTTCTACAGCACTATATGATGTGCTTGGCAGAACAATTTTCTTAAAAGTAGAACAAACGTTCTAATTTTAAAGAATGCATAAGCTTCAAAAACCTCGCCTAATTGCGAGGTTTTTTTTAAATAACAATAAATCTATAGGGTTATTTATATTGAAATACTTACCTATGTAATGCTACTCAACTGGGTGTTTTCTTGGTATGTGATAGCAAGCCAGCAACACACTGATAACTATAACTTGAAGACTTCTAGAAATCGCCAAATTTCCAATTTATCACTGACTTTAAATTATTTTCTCCAATAAAAAAGCGTAAAATATAATAAATATTGAAACCGAAGGGTTATAAATTATAAAAGTAATTCTCCAGTTTGAAGAGCATGATATGAATACCGTATCGTGACCAAAGAGTAAGGAGGCTGTTTTTATATTAAATAACAATGCAAAAGAAAATTTTAGTATTTATAAAACTAAAACTGACTCTAAAGCGTGCGATTTGTTGGCGCTCATGAAGGCACATCAGGCATATGCTCAGCGTTTTCTATAGTACAAATGCTGACAACAAATCCCGAGCATATTTTCATTAGCTTTAACGGTTGAAACTTAAAGGTTCCGGAACTTTATAAACTACCACTAATAGCCGTAGGAATGAGCTAAAAAAGGCGTATTCGTAAAATAGATATGATGACAAAAAGTTTAGGTAATGTTAGAGCTTAGCCACTTGATCATGATGGTACAGTTCGTGGAACTGCAAAAATTGATAATTTTTAAGGGTTTTCTCTATAAAGGTAAAGCCGTACAAGACTTCAAGGTGCTTAAACTGCTTAATGTTGTAGTTAAGGATATAAATTTGTAGATGTTATAAGTATTCGATTTGTAATAAAAATTGTTTTTTATAAAGCGATACTTACCCTGAACACTACATTTATTCGACGAAGCAAAACAGAGCTAAAGTTTCCATCAGCACCTATGTGTTGGAAATATAGCTTGGTGCTATGCCTTTTCTGAAATCGATCAAACTTAAGAGCCGAAATAAGCTTATATTTTATGGTTATCAAAAAGTTCTTTAGGAAAAAATTCCCCACTAATTGTTAATCCCTATCGTCGTTCTTTTAGTATTCGAGGTTATAAGGGGTTAACTCTGCGCTTCAGTGTTATGCAACCTTAGATTATGTAACTGCAGCAGGCCGAGCTTATTTCAAAATTTGAGTAGTGTTATTGATTATAGATATCAGTGAGCCATTACCTAAACATTGGAAACCTCACCGTGAGCCTTTTAGAAAATCAGATTGGCGGTATAGTAAATAAATCTTTGATGATAAAAATGTCACCTTACGTTACACAGATAAAATTAAAGCGTCGGTTATGGTTGTTCAAGGAATTGAAGGCTTAAGTGTAGTTATGTAGCACAAGACCGATTTACATGAAGCACAGACAAAACAGTAGGAAATTTTGTCTGATGTTGAATGGATCATGAAATAAATTTAAGAACGAGCCTTTTAATAGCAAGAAAATAAAGTTGAGCTTTATACAAAAATGAAAAAGCTTTTAGAAAAAAATACGAAATAATAGGTTATCTAATAAATATAAAAATCCCGAATTTAAGCTGGTTATCTTGGTTTTAGTTTTTTATTATTTCGAATATATGAATTAATGTGAAATATATGTGACGTTACTTTTCTTCAAATACTTATATGTATGAAACTTAAAATTCACATTTAAAATCAATGGTTAAAAAGCTGTTGACCAAATGTTGTTCCTGATATTAGTATTTAATTCCCTTAAAGGGTACTAGTACCTTTTATGGGTTTAAATAAATTAATAGAGTCATAACATGGATATGACCAGGGAGATTCAAATGTTAAATAATAAAGTTTCAAAAGCAGTGCGTTTAGCAATTGCTTTTGGCGCAGCATCAACGTCAGCATTTTCAGTTTCTGCAGTGGCTGCAGATGAAGGTGCAGAAAAAGTAGAGCGTATCGAAGTAACGGGGTCACGTATTCGCTCTACTGACCTTGAAACAGCACAACCAATCCAAACAATAAGTCGTGAAGATATTGCTAATCAAGGTTTCACATCTGTTATTGATTTGATTGAAAATATGTCTGCAGCTGGTTCACCGCCAATCAGTCGTTCTGAGCCATTAGTGTCTGGTGAGAATGTGGGTGGTAACTACGTCAACCTTCGTAACTTAGGCGCCAGCCGTACTTTAGTTTTAATCAATGGTAAGCGTTTGGGTATTACTACCTCTGGTTATCAAGATATCTCGGCTATTCCAATGGGAATGGTTGAACGTATTGATGTGTTAAAAGATGGCGCGTCTGCAATGTACGGTTCAGATGCAATGGCTGGTGTTGTTAATATTATCACTCGTAAAAACTATGAAGGTCTTGAGTTCACAGTATACGGCGGTGGCTATGACGATGGTGATGGTGAGAAGAAAAACATTAGTATGGTCACTGGCTTTTCGGGAGAAAAGGGTTCAATTACTTTAGGTGCTGAGTGGCGTGATGAAAGTGATGTATGGGCGAGAGACCGTTCTTTCTCAGAAGTATCATATCCAGGTTATGATATTCCAAATAACCGTACTTTAGTGGGTCAATATGGTCGTTTTTATTATAATGATCAATGGTGGGTTGCTAAGCGCCCAGGCAATGCTTCATCTTTTGACGATTTTGAACCGCAAACTTATGAAAATGGTTCAAGTAATTCAATTGACCAAATGCATTTAGAAACGCCTTTAAGTGCACGCTCTCTTTATATCAGCTCTAACTACGATATTACTGATAGTGTTAGTTTTACAAGTGATATCGGATATAGTGAACGTGAAGCGTTACGTCAGGTAGCAGGTTATCCATATCAATCAGCGTCAGATGGCTTTGTGTTAAGTGGTGATAGCTATTTTAACCCAGTTGGCGAAGATGTTTCATTTACTCGTCGTGGTTGGGAAGTTCCACGTACAACTGAAAGTAATCAAGATACTTTGCGTTTTACTGCCGCATTAGAAGGCTCTTTCGAGTTAGCTAATCGTTATTTTGACTGGGATGTTGGTGGTGTTTACAGCAAGAGCACAACTGTTCAAGTAGACAACGGTAACTTCTATAAGCCTGCTATTGAAGCCGCTACTGGCCCTTCATTTTTAAACGCATCGGGAGAAGTTCAGTGTGGTACTGAAGATGATCCAATTTCATCAGCTGAGTGTGTTGCGTGGAATCCTTTAGCAGGCTTCGGTGCAGGGCCTGTTGAAAACTCGCTAGCAGATCCTGATGTACAAGACTTCTTGTATCCTACACTGCATTATCGTGGTGAAACTCAAACAACAATGTACTTTGCTAACATAAGTGGTTTACTTGCAGAGTTACCTGCAGGTTCATTAACTTTCGCTGTTGGTACTGAGTATCGTAAAGAGTCGGGTGAGTATAATCCTGATGCACTAGCGCAACTCGGTCAAAGTACTACTCTTGCATCTGGTGCAACGGGTGGCGGTTACGATGTTACTGAAGGTTACGCAGAGTTAAATGTTCCTATTTTATCTGATGTTGTTGGTGCTAAGTCTCTAAACGTTAGTCTTGCGACTCGTTACTCAGATTACAGTACTTTTGGTGATACAACGAACAGTAAAGTAGGCATTGAGTGGCGTCCAACTGATGATTTATTGGTTCGCGGTACTTGGGCTGAAGGCTTCCGAGCTCCAACAATTAGTAACTTGTATGGTGGTGGTTCTCAAACTTTTACAACAGGCTTTATCGATCCATGTGATTCAGTTTATGGTACAGCAGCTGGCTCTGCGCGCTGTTTACAAGATGTACCAGCTGATTACCGTCAGTTACAACAAGGCTTTGTGCCGACGACTGGCCCTGCAGCTCAAACACCAGTGCCATTCAATAGTGGTTCAAATCCACTGTTACAACCAGAAGAGTCTGTCAGTAAAACCGTTGGTTTTGTTTACAACCCAAGTTATGTTGAAAACCTTGATATCATCCTTGATTGGTGGAGTATTAAAATCACTGACACGGTAGTTTCTGACTCACCAAATGAGATCTTAAAAGATTGTTATATTGGCGGTGATGAATCACGATGTGCAATGTTTTCACGTGATCCGAACAACTCAATTGTTAACGATTTAACATATGGTACGCGCAATGCTGGTTTCACTGAAACATCAGGTATTGATCTATCATTAGCATATGCATTTGAAACTGGTTTTGGTGACTTCCGTGCAACTCTAGATAGCACATACTTACTAAAATATGATTCAAAATCGACAAATGATCCAACAACTAAAGTTGAATCAGATGTAGGTCATGGAGATACATTTAGAACACGTGCTAACTTTGGCTTGAATTGGACGTATGGAGATTTCAGTGCAAACTGGGCGATGCGTTATTTCTCTTCAATGCGTGAGGACTGTTATTTTGAAGACCGTTGTAGTGATCCAAACTTCCAACGTGATTGGACTAATGGTGTAGTTGTGCCTAAAAATAAAGTAGGCTCTACTACATTTAACGACCTACAGTTCACTTATAATACGCCATGGGAATCTAAGCTTTCTATTGGTGCTAACAATGTATTTGATAAACGTGGTCCTATTATGTACTCAGGCCCAAGTTCTACTTATTCATATTACGGTGGCTTTGATATTGGTCGTCAATTGTACTTCCGATACTCACAAAGCTTTTAATGTGTAAATAAAAATAAAAACCCACTGACTAAAGTGGGTTTTTTTTAGTTTAATTAACTGCTCTTGATTATTTCTTACTTCATACCCATTGGCTTTTGCAATAGTTTAGAGGTGGAAAATATGCGCATGCTATTTTTAAATAATTAACGCAATCTTTATTCGAATGGCGACTGTACGTCTGTATCGAATCATCTATTTGTTAATTTTTATAGTAGCTAGTTTTAAACAAAAATTGAGTATTTAAATTTCACTGCTAGAATGTAGCTAGTTATTTACTTTTGCTTGGTTTAGTTCTGAAACGACGATTTCTCTTTTACCTTTATGCTATTACGCTTTTATTCTCTTGTATTGCTTCTGCGACGCAACTCAAAGCGGGTATCGTAAGTTATAATTTTTTTCCTTATCACACCCAAGACGCAAATGGTCAATATACTGGTGTAATTGTTGGTTACAGTAACGAAATAGCGCGTTTAGCTGGTGCCGATTTAGAGTACCGAGTTTACGACAGTCTTGACGAGCTTCTGGACGGACTTAAAGCTGGTGAAATAGACTTTGCGGTTGGATTGAATAAAACTACGCAGCGCAAAAAACATTATTTATTTTCAACACCCTTTATGGAAGGTCCACGTGGAATAGTTGTAAATCAATCTATTGCAAATAGTGCCTTAAAGAACTTTGCTAGTTTACGATGGGTTTGTATCACTGGGAGTTCGCATTGCGAATATTTAGCTGAAAATGGGGCGCTTTATATAAATCGGTTTATAAAACCAGATGATGCGTTTAAAAAAGTGGCGGATGGCTCATTTGATGCTTTTTTAGGTGATTATTCAGTTTTGTCTCATCAGTTAAAAAATCGTGGTAAAGACGGTCTTAAAGTTGTAAGTCCTATCTGGCTTTCTAGTGAAACATTTCATGTCATGTTCAACCAACAGAAAGCGGCTTTACGTAATCAAGTTAATTCTTTTTTAGCATCTATCTCTCCAACCACGAAACAATTATGGGAAAGTTCGGCAAGTGAAGAATATTTGGCCGCAAAAGCCTATAGTCAATTCAAACGTGAATTCAATAAAGTAAGTGTGAAAGGCAACAATAATTATTTACTTACGTTCTCGTTTATTGATGGTTTGTTTCCAATTAATGACACAAATCAAATTGGCGAAGCTACAGGCTATTTAAATGATACCCTTGAGTTACTATCTGAACGAAGTGGGTTCCAGTTTAAATATATCCCTGCTGCAAATTCCAAAGAATTAGAAAGATTATTTTTAGCGAATAAGATCGATCTCATTCCGACGATGACACCAACAAGAATTAATGAAGGTGTTTTGATTGCTTTACCGCCGCACGTAAGCGTAGAAATGGTTTTAATTTCTAAACGTTCGAGTAAAACTCAGCGTATTGGTTATATAGATCTGTTTGCAGATCCAAAAAAGAAGCTGCCAAGTGCTGAGAATTTAGAAACGGTGTCATTTAGCTCAATTGTGACACTTTTTTATGCTTTGAGGAACGACACAATTGATAGTGTTATCTTACCGCAAAGCATTGCGGCATATCAATTGAATCAGTTTTACATAGGCGAATTTTATATCAACCCTAAATACCGATATAATCAGCCGATCTATTTCCTTGTGAATAAAAACTTTACTGAAGTAGTCAGTTTACTTGAAAGCCTTTTCAAAACACTAACGAGCAATGACTTCAATCATATTGTCAATCGCCATGGTATTTTTAATATCGAGCGTGGATATGACAAAACCACCGTTAATACAACTGCAATTTTAACCTTAATTCTTATCTGTATTTCGATTATTTATTTTGTTAGCTGGCGGATTACCATAAACCGTGAGATTTCAAAACGAAAAGAGGCTGAGCAAGTTGCGTTAAGTAAATTGAACTTCACTCAAAAGCTCATCGACGATTTACCTACAATGGTAGTGATACAAGATTCTGAGCAAAAAAGGATAATGTGGAACAAAGCCTATAAGGATAATTTTGCTCATTTATGGGACGAAAAAAAACGGTATTTACGTGACGAGTTAGCACAAGTTAGCCAGTTATTGACGCAGAATAAGCAAAGCTTGCACTCTGGAAAAGTTTTTAATCGTCAAATGAACTTTACCAATAAAGTAGGAAAGAAGCTTGAGCTTCTCTACACTAAAAAGCCATATCTTGGAGTTGATGGTCAGTTGGCAGGGATTATGACCGTCATCACTGATTTGACTGAACATCATAACCTTCAAAGGGAAAACCAAGCGGTTCAACAATTATTACAAACGATTACTGATACTATCCCTGGCGGGGTATTTCAGTATGAATATTATGATAATGGTGAAGGGTGTTATACCTATATTAGCAAAGGGGCGCAAAGTTTATTGGGAGTAACATCAAGACAACTCAATAGCCGCGGTATGACCGGATGTATTTCCCCTTGTATTGTTGATGAAGACCGGGTGCAAATAGCTAAAGCCTTTAAGCAAGCAAGTAAGCGCAAAGGCATGATTGATATTGAGTTTAGAATTAATAATCTTGGCCAAAAAGTTTGGTGTCGTTATATTGCCAATGCACAAACAAAAGGCAATGATATACAACAAGGGGTTAGGTGGAATGGTATCTTATTAGATATTAGCTTACTCAAACATCATCAAGTTGAATTAAATAAGGCCAACCAACAGGCGCTTCAAGCTGATTTAGTTAAAAGTCGTTTTATTGCGACGATGAGTCATGAATTAAGGACGCCTTTATCTGGGGTAAATGGTTTTATTGAGCTTTTAAAATCATCACAAGTAGACAGTGAGCAATCTACTTTAATCGAACACATTGAGGTTTCAGTAACTAAACTACAAGGTTTAGTTGATGATATTCTATATTTTGCAGACACTAGTACGGGTAACATCGAAGTAGTGGTTGAGAATGTTGATTTGGAAACTCATTTGTGTCGCATTCTACGAGCACATGAATATCAGGCTAAACAGAAGGGACTTCATTTCAATTTAAATTGGCTGGCTGCTGCTTACACATCGACATCGGTTGATATTAATCATTTAATGCATGTTTTATCACACCTACTAAGTAATGCAGTTAAATTCACAAGTCAGGGCTCAATAACTTGCGAGGTAAAGTTTGAGAAACAGTTGTTAAATATCACAATTACAGATACCGGTAAGGGGATGACAACTGAAGAGCTTGCTCAAATCTATAAACCATTTGAGCAAGCCGATAACTCTTTTCAACGCCAATTTGGCGGAACAGGTTTAGGCTTAGCGCTAGTAAAACAGCTGGTTGACGCGATGCAAGGCAGTATCACTTTGTCTAGCACATACGGCAAGGGTACGCATGTTTATTTATCTATCCCATTGCAACATACTAAAAAGCCTCAATTAAGCACATCATCTGGGTATTGGATTGTTTGTAGTAAAAGTGAAGAGCTGGTCAGGCTGCTTGGAACCATGGCAGTCAAACATACCATACTTGATTGGCCCTTGGAGTTATCTGAACTTAGTCAGACTGAAAATTTAATTATTGATGAGCAATACATGGTTGCGTTACTAGGAGAGCAGTGGCGTGCTAAAAAAGCAGGCATTGCTGCTAAGTATACTATTGTGCCATCAAGCCGAAATACTCAACAAGTAAATGATTGTAATTGTCATTTACTACCTATCGAACCACTTTATCCCGATTCATTACGAGAGCTACTTAATAATATTCATACCACCTTAGATATAATTAGCCCAGATAAAGCGCATTTATATGGCCAGATTTTAATTGCTGAAGATAATAAAACTAATCAATTATTACTTGAAAAACAATGTCAAAAATTAGGTATAAAAGCTGTAATGGTCGAGGATGGATTAGCTGCTTTAAGGGCGCTTGAAGAAGGGGACTTTGATCTACTCTTAACAGATTGCCATATGCCTCACTTAGATGGTTTTAAGTTAGCCGAACAGATCAGGACGATAGAAAAATTCCAGAACTTGCCAATTATCGGTTTTACTGCAGATGACTCTAAAACCTGCTTAAATAAAGCTCTCAGCTCAGGCATGAACAGTGTTTTGTTTAAGCCGTATAAACTTAATGAATTGTATAATCGGCTTGCCGAATTTATTGATCTTAATAAAGACGATGAAAACATTATTACAGATAGTAAGAATGTAAGTTTGCAAGGGATCAAAGATATACAGCATTGGCTTAATGTTTTTGGTAACGAAAGTGATGCAAAAATGTTGGCTGAGGTGTTTATAAATAGTTTGCAGGATGATTTGAGTACGTTAGAAGGTCACCTCAATAGTGATGAGTTGGATAAAGTGTCTGCTGCTATTCATAAACTGAAAGGAGCGCTTGTCATGCTTCAATATCCACCTATCTCAAAACTAATTGTAGATACGGAAAAGACGTTTATTGATAATCATGATACTGCCATTGTTATTGATTTAATTACTGAGTTAAAAGACGTCATTGTTCAGATCAGAGCATGGGTATAATAAAAAGTTAGGATAAAGAATTAGAGTCGAATAGATTATTTTATGAATAGGGCATATACTAACTCATGTTTATACATTTTACTTAACTTTAATATTAAAGAGAGCTCTCAATGAAAGAAATCCGATCTTTTGTAAAATCTGCGTCATTATCTGAATTAGAAAAAGCAAAACAGCTAATCGACACAGCTATCGAGAAATATACTCAACAGCAAGAAGCTAAAAAAGAGGTACTCGATTTACTAAAAGAAAAAGGACTTACATTAGAAGATCTACAGGATGTAGTAACAACAGACAAACGCACTAAGGTAAAACCGAAGTACCGCATCGAATTTAATGGCGAAATTGTAGAATGGACAGGCCGTGGTAAACGACCTAAAGCATTCCAAGGTGTCGATTTAACAAAACACCTTGCTTAATTTTTTGCTTTAAAGAATACCAGGGGAAGCGTATGCTTCCCTTTTTTATGTCGATTATAGTCCGATAACATGAAGTACGTACTCAGACCCTACCAACAAGAGGCCGTAGAGCGCACGGTTGCTCACTTTCGACAAACAGATGACGCAGCACTAATTGTGTTACCAACAGGGGCTGGAAAAAGCCTGGTTATTGCTGAACTTGCGCGTATTGCCAAACAAAAAATTATGGTGCTTGCGCATGTTAAAGAATTGGTAGAACAAAACGCCGAGAAGTATATTAGCTTTGGCTTTAAGGCAAGTATTTTTTCTGCGGGGTTAAAACAAAAGTCATTAACGGAGCAAGTGACCTTTGCGAGTGTGCAATCATTGGCACGTAATACCGATAAGCTTACCGATGCTTACTCTTTGTTGATCATTGATGAATGTCATCGTGTCAGTGGTGATGAACAAAGTCAGTACGGGCAGGTGATAACGAGTCTAAAAAAACAAAACCCCAATCTTAAAGTACTTGGTTTAACTGCAACACCTTTTCGTATGGGAATGGGCTGGGTTTATCATCATCACTATCATGGTTTTGTTAGAGGTGATAAAGACGCACCATTTAAAAAGTGTATTTTTGAGTTACCGCTGCGCTATATGATCAAAAACGGCTATTTAACGCCGCCTCATGAAGTCGATGCAGCTATTAGCCATTATGACTTTTCATCACTGCCGAGTGATTCATTTGGTCGTTACAGCATTGAGAATATGAATGCGTTATTAAAAGACAGCACGCGCGCGACAAAAGCCATTATCAAGCAAGTAATAGAGTACAGTGAACAGCGTCATGGTGTGATGATCTTCGCTGCAACCGTGATGCATGCCAAAGAAATTACTGGCTACTTACCTGAGGGTAGTACGGCACTTATCACCGGTGATACTGATAATAACGAGCGTGATCGAATTATTAATCAATTTAAAGCAAAAAAAATAAAGTATTTGGTTAATGTATCCGTACTCACGACGGGCTTTGATGCCCCTCACGTTGATTATATTGCGATTTTACGGCCCACCGAATCTGTCAGTTTATATCAACAAATAGTGGGTCGAGGCCTTCGTTTAAGTGAAGGAAAAAAAGACTGCTTAGTTATTGATTATGCTGGTAATGGCTTTGATTTGTTCTACCCAGAGGTAGGGAGTAAAAAAGCGCAAAGTGATAATGAGCCTGTTCAAGTACTATGCCCTGGCTGTGGATTTGCGAATATTTTTTGGGGTAAAACTGATGGCGAAGGCAAGGTGATTGAGCATTTTGGTAGGCGCTGCCAAGGCTTGCTGGACGATGGTGAAGAGCAAATACAGTGTGATTATCGTTTTCGTTTTAAAGAATGTGAGCAGTGTGGTGAGCAAAATGACATTGCAGCAAGGCAGTGTCAGTCTTGTGGTGCCATTATGGCAGACCCTGATGATAAACTGCGGGAAGCGCTTAATTTAAAAGATGCTTTGGTATTAAGGTGTAGTGGTTTGTCGGCACAGTTGCTCGCAAAAGGTTTACTTAAAATTAGCTACTATGATGAAGATGGAGCTAGTTGTGATGAGGTTTTTAACTTAGCAAATGACACCGGGCGATTTATTTTTAATAAGCAGTTTGGTAAACGAGCAGCACCCGGTTTTACCCCAATGGATTGGCAAAGCGCGGAGCAGGTTGTTAATTTACAACAGCAACTACTTGCACCCGATTTTGTGATTGCGCGTAAAAATAAAAAATACGGTTGGAAAGTGGCAGAAAAGCTTTTTGATTATCAGGGCAGTTTTCGTAAGGCGAATCAACTAAGTTGATCCCCTTACGAGATGTAGGAGTGGCTTATTCTTCTTCGGCCATTAAACCCCAGCCATCGCCATATCCATTATGGCCATTAGCGATGCTTTCTAAGTATTGTTCTGTTTGGCTAAGTAAGGTGTGTTCTGGCACCATCTTCACACGGGTAATTACTTCCCACACCCCTGTATCTGGGCACTTGGTTAGTTCTGTTGAAGGGGCAAGCTCATCACTTGTTATCGCTTTAGCAAATTTCTCTGCTTCAGGCTTTTGTTCAAAAAGAATATAGAAATCGATAGTTTGCATACTGGTTAAATCAACACCAGCGTCAGCAATTTCAGCTAATAATTGACCGTTTTCGTCATCAGGGAAGTGCATTTAGTCGCTCGTTCATTATAAATCTAGGTATTGTCCGCTATTGTAGCGAAAATAATTGTTTAACGCGTACTAATTTTAACATTTCAATTATGTCAGTGGCTATGGCACTGTGCTAGTATCTTTTTGTACTCATTTTAGATTATGACTCTTCCAAAAAAGTAAGGATATTTTTTGTATAATCGGCATTTCTTTTTTGTCTTTGTTTTTTTCTGCTTTTCATACAGCCAGCACGCGATTAGTGCCTCAACTGTTATTAAAGATTACAAAATTCAGGGGATCAGTGGTGAGCTCGAAAAAAACGTTGAGCTTTACATTAAGCAACTAATTGATGAAAAAACCTCAAAGGCATTAAAGCGTCATGCTAAAAGCCAAGTAGAAATGAGTTTAAAAGCGCTTGGTTATTATAAGCCGACTATCAAAATTAGTTTTGATAACGCACAACAGCTATTAATTGTCGATGTTGAGCGTGGTCCTGTTACTCGAATCGCAGATATCAATGTAACCATTACAGGTGCCGGTAAAGATGACGCCGAATTTATGTCTGCCGTCAACAGCATCAAAATCAAACAAGGTGACTTTTTAAATCACGGCAAATATGAGGCCGCGAGAAAGCGCATCGAAAGCCAACTATTAGACTTAGGTTATTTTGATGCAAAATGGCATGAGCATAAATTGGCGGTATCGCTAAAAAATAATAGCACAAAGATTATTTTTAATGTCGATACTGGGCCTCGTTATCAGTTTGGTGATATCACTATTGGTACTGAGACCCCGGCTGAAAAATACATTCGCTCGCTGGCTGAATTTAAACAAGGTCAGCCATATAAAGCGACTGACATTTCTGATTACAACTTAGCACTGTCGAGCACCCCTTATTTTGCCAGTGTCCGTGTGTATGCAGACATTGCAAAACGTAAAAACAATCAAGTGCCTGTTAATGTTGATGTATTACATAAACCAGCCAATAGCTATGAAGTGGGTGGCGGTTTTAATACAGATTTTGGCCCAAAAGTTCGCTTTAAATGGACTAAGCCATGGATAACGGAAGACGGTCATTATCTTGAAAGCAACTTAAATGTGTCAGAGAGGCAGCAAGATATTTCGCTAGGTTATACCGTCCCAGTAGACGACCCTAATGATGATATTTGGCGTTTTTCGTTAGGCTATAAACTCGAAGATGGTGTAACAAATGACCTTTACAGTAAAATTTTAACTGGCCAATTACAGCGCCAGTGGCTAACCGAAGATGATTGGGTGCGAACCGCATTTATCCGCCGTGATTATGAAACCTACCGAATTGGAGAAGAAGAACAAAGTGCAAAAATGTTGATGCCGGGTATCAGCTACGCGAAAAAAGACACTGAGGGCGGAACGACTCCTTACGAGGGGTACCAATGGCTGCTGTCAGCTGAATTTGGGTTAGAGGACATGATGTCTTCAACTAATATCCTACGTTTACAACTGCAAAACGCATGGTTGAATACCTTCGCCGATCGTCATTTACTGTACTTAAGAGCTAATTTAGGTGCCATGCTGGTTGAAGATATTAATGACGTACCGTTATCGCTTCGTTTCTATGCGGGGGGGGATCAAAGTGTCCGTGGTTTTGCTTATGAATCTATTTCACCTGAAGATGAACAAGGTCGTTTAATTGGTGGTAAATACTTAATAAGCGGTACAATTGAGTATAACTATCAATTTGCCGAGCATTGGCGAGCAGCTTTATTTGTCGATAGTGGTACCGCAACAAATGATTTTAGCGACCGCGTCGAAGTCGGTGCTGGCTTTGGTTTTCGGTATTTAACACCGGTTGGTCCTGTACGTATCGACCATGCTTGGGGTTTAACAAAAGAAAGTAAAAGTACCCGATTAAGTATTACCATAGGACCTGAAATCTAATGAAGATGTTAAAAAAGATAACCAAGGTTCTATTAATTACGCTGGCAAGTTTGCTAGTTATTGTGTTTTGTTTGTTATTCACCGCGCCTGGTAATCACTTTATTGCATTCACGGCGAATAAGTTAGTTGATGGCTTATCAATCAAGTTGCCATCTGGTCGTTTTTTATATAACGATGCGTTTAGTGTTCACTTTGAAAATCAAAGCATCAAGTTTGATGCAAAGCAGCTAAAAATTGATTTATTTTGGTGGCGTTGTGATGGGGTTTGTCTTGATAATTTAAGCGCCCAATCGATTGATTTAAATATTAAAAATCAGGCTGCATCAACTGAGCAGAGCACTGAAACAGAACCTAATGTTGAGCAAGTCACACAAATTAGTTTACCTATGAAGGTCGTTGTTAAGCGTGTTGCAATTAATCGCTTTAATCTAGCGCACCCAAGTGCCGATGTAACAGTCAACAAACTAAACTTAAGTGCTCGCGGCGAAGCAACGGATTTAACAGTGGATACACTGACTATTGCTGATGTTGCTGTAATGCTGCACGAAACAAAAGAGCAGCCTAAATCAGCCCCATTAACTGAGTTGCCAGCATTGCCCGCAATTGATATTAGGGTCCCGATTGATGTTGAGCTAAAGCAATTTCAAATAAGTAAAGTTGCCATTACCCCTTATGGCGCAGAACAGGCTCAGCTTATTGAAAATATTGAATTGGTTGCCTCAGCCAAAGAGAGCGATATTAATCTTAAAAAGCTTGCTGCAAGCTATCAGCAATGGCAATTGCATACTAATTTAACGGCTGAGCTTTCTGGTGAAAACACTATTGAGGGGGCCGTGTCTGTAAAAAGCACTGAACATCAAGCTAATCTGTCGCTTTCAGGCCCGCTTGCGGATTTAAAGTTAAGTTTAGTAACGCAAGGAACATACCCTGCACAGTTAAAAGGGGCTGTGAATCTAAAACAAACAAATTACCCATTTGATTTAACAGGCCAGATAGCAAAGTGGCAAATTGCCACAGACACACAGCAGCTGCAATTATCGGAATTTGATTTAAAAGCCAAAGGCCATGCCGATGCTTATGCTGTCGATTTGAGTTTAGTCACGCAACTAGACGCATTACCTGCGATGACTGTGAAATCAAAATTACAGGGTAGTTTAACAAATGCAAAACTTGAGCAATTAAGCCTCAATGCTAATGACAGTAAAGCAGATATTAACGCATCTGTTGATTGGTCGAATGGGGTAAAAAGCGAATTTAAAGGGGCTTTAAGCCACTTAAAAGCCCAATATTTAACGGATGCTCTTAGTAGTGATTTATCTGGTGAATTCAATGGTTCATTTAACTTACAGGCAGGTGAGTGGCAGCTTGCGTTAGATAACACGCAATTAAATGGCTCTGTGAATCAAATTCCAGTGACTTTGTTGTCGGATTTTGAGCTTGATAGTAGCTTGCATGCAAGTTTTAAAAAACTTGAAATAAAAAGCGGTAAAAATGAAATTGCGTTATCGGGACAGGTGGATAAAGTATGGCGTGTCGACGGTAAATTGCGTTTAGATGCAAGTGATCAAGATGTTTTGCCTATGCAAGGCAAGGGCTTTGCTGATCTGAGTTTGCGTGGAGAGCGTCTTGAGCCTACTGTTGATTTAAGTTTAGTCCTGAATACCTTGAGTTATCAAGATATTCAGGTTGACGGTTTAACATTAAAAGGGCAATTTGATTACGCCGCAAACTGGCAAACGGATGTATCACTGGTGCTTGATTCCGCATCGATCGCAGAGCACAAAATTAATCAAATTGAGTTAGATGCCAGTGGCGATAAAACAGATCACCATTTAACTTTTTTACTCGATGCAGATCAAGGCAAGGCATCATTCGATGTTGACGGTAAATTTAATAAAGAAACTTGGCAAGGTGCATTAAGTCAAATTCTTGTTACTGATAATCAGGTGCGTTTTGGCACTAATAAGCCAGTTAATATTCAAGTGAATACCAAAACCTTTGACTTTAATGTAGGCGCGCATTGCTGGCAAAGCGATAACTCAAAACTATGCTTTGAGACCTTGCAGCAAACTAAACAATTAGGTCAGTTAAATGCACAGCTTGCTGCGTTATCTATTGCTGAATTTAAACACTTCTTACCCGATAACTTGAAAGTAACTGGCGATGCAAACGGGGAGTTTGTTGCTAATTGGAATAATGGCGCATTAAAAACCATCCGTGCCAATATCAAAACTCAGCAGCTAGAAGCATCTTTAATTGATGGGGCAAATGTTTATAAATTACCAGTCGAGGTTTTAGAGGTCTCGGCAATGAGTGACGCGCAAGTTGGTAAACTTAATGCTACCCTTGACTCCTCTGTGTTAGGTAAAGTGACGTCCGAGCTCAACATTGATGATATTCAAAATCAGCAGAACTTAGCGGGCGACTTGGTTATTGAGAAAATTGAGTTAACAAACTTACGGCCTTTTATTGCGTCACTTGAGCAATTAACAGGCGACATTAAAGGCCGATTAGCTATTGCAGGCACCTTGAAAGAACCATTACTCAATGGTGACTTTGATGTCGAAAAAATCAATCTTGAAGGGGCAACCTTGCCTGTATCGCTGCAAAACTCTTATGTGAACATTGCATTTAATAATCAAAGTGCAACGCTCAAGGGGGAGCTCAAAGATGCTGAAGGAGGCGCGCTCGATTTGTCAGGTGGGATTGATTGGCAGCAAGAACTACCAGACGTTGATGTGAAGTTAAATGGTAAAGAGTTTTTTGTTCGTGCTCAGCAAGATGTTACCTTTAAAGTGTCTCCAGATTTAACTATGTCGTTGAAAGATAATGCGTTTAATCTTGATGGCCAAGTCGTCGTGCCATGGGGGCGTATCGCCATTGAAGAGCTGCCGGAAGGTGCTGTGCAAGTCAGCGATGATGAAGTCATTGTTGATATTGAGCAGCAACAGTCAGAAAAAGTCCCTTTTGATTATGCTATTAACTTAAAGGTGTTGGTTGAAAATGATGTGCGCGTTGACTCGTTTGGCTTACAGTCGAAAGTTGAAGGCGACATCAACATCAGCATGGACCAAGTTACACCGATGATAGCAACGGGTGAATTGAACCTTGTTCAAGGCACCTACCGCGCATTTGGCCAAGATTTGATAATCCGAACTGGACAAGTTGGTTTTAGCGGCTCAATTGAGAAGCCTTACCTAAATATTAAGGCAATTCGTAACCCTGATAACACCTCGAATGGTGTGATTGCAGGTATTACCTTAACAGGTAATGTTGAACAACCTTCGTTAAAAGTATTCTCAGAGCCTGCGATGGATCAAGCACAAGCATTGGCTTATTTATTAAATGGGCAACCTCTTGATGAAGGAGATAGCTCGACCGATGCGATGCTCACTCAATTATTGCTTGCCCAAGGTGTTAACCGTAGTGAAGGAATGGTTTCTAAGATTGGCGAAAGCTTTGGTTTGTCAGATGTCAGTTTAAGTTCAAGTGGTAGTGGCGATGACACTAAAGTTGAAATATCTGGCTATGTTACTCCAGGCATTCAAGTTAAATACAGTGTCGGTATTTTTGATTCATTAAGTGAAGTGGCGGTTCGCTATCAACTGCTGTCGCAACTGTATATTGAGGTGACCAGTGGCTTGAATCAAAATGTTGATATTCTTTATAAGTTTGATTGGGATTAATACCTACGCTTGTGATCAAACATCGCTTTTACTTGCTTATTTAGGTTTAAGTTAATAGGCTGAATTGTCAATTACTTAAAAGATAATAACAATGAAATTAAGTCTATTAACCTTATGCCTTGGTGCCTTCTTAGCTGCACCAATTGATGTTGATGCAAAAGAAACTAGTCAAAAACGTTCTGCTGGCGAAATCATTATGACCGCAAGTAGCAGTGAGTGGCGAGAAGTCAGTGCCGAAAACGTCATTAAATTAACCTTACCTACGGGTGCGGCTTATATCGAACTAAACGATGAATTAGCGCCCATTCACGCAAATAACATGCGACAGCTTGCCAAAGAAGGGTTTTATCAAGGCCTAAGTGTGTATCGATTTGTTGAAGGGTTTGTCGCGCAGGGCGGGGATGCTAGCGAAAGTAAACCCGTTAAAAATGCCAAAAAAGGGTTACCTGCTGAGTTTTATCTACGCACAAAGACGCCTTTAGCGATTACAGAGCTTAAAGGGCCTGATGGCTATGCCACTAAAACGGGCTTTTTAAATGGCTTTGCTGTGGCACAAAACCAAAGCCAAACAGAAACATGGCAAGTACATTGCCCAGGGGTCTTTGCCATGGCCCGCGATAATGATATCAATTCGGGTGGTACCGAATTTTATGTAACCATTGGCAATAGCCAGCGCTATTTAGACCGTAATATCACCGTGTTTGGTCGTGTTTTAGAAGGCATGGAACACTTTAATTTATTGCAGCGTACAGCCACTGAAGGTCAGGCATTTAACCCCATCACCGATATGCAAGTATTAGCAGATATTAAAGACACTGATAACAGTGAATTTCGGGTGATGAAAACAGACTCAAATGCATTTAAAGCCCTCATTGAAGCACGTAAAAACCGAGTAGAAGCGTGGTTTGTTGAAAGCCCCAATTTTATCGATGTGTGTGCAATGCCAATTCCAACCGAACGGATTAAATAAAGCCATGACCACCTGATAGATTATTTGATACAATATCAGTCTATTGGTTAAGAAATATAAGGGTATCGGGTGGTTAACCTAGGTCCGCTGTTTGGCGAATTAAAAACGTGTTTACGCAAAGATCAATTCATCTTCAAAAAACGCCTTCATGGCATCAAAAAAATCAACGATGAAACTAAGCAAGCGAGCATAGCGCAAAAAATAGCTGAAGATATTAGCCGTTCGCAGCAATTGCGCGAGCAACGTTTGACTGCCTTACCTAAAGTGACCTACCCAGAGCAACTTCCTGTTAGCCAAAAGAAAGATGATATTAAACAGGCGATTGCCAATAACCAAGTGGTGATCATTGCCGGTGAAACAGGTTCTGGTAAAACGACGCAGATCCCAAAAATGTGTTTAGAGCTTGGCCGCGGTGTTGATGGATACATTGGCCACACGCAGCCTCGTCGACTCGCGGCTCGAAGTGTCGCGAATCGTATTGCAGAAGAAATGCAATGCGAGCTAGGTCAACAAGTGGGCTTTAAAATTCGCTTTAGTGACCAAGTTTCTGACAATAGCTACATTAAATTGATGACAGACGGTATTCTGCTGGCTGAAATTCAACAAGACAGATACCTAAACCAGTACGATACCATCATCATCGATGAAGCCCACGAACGTAGTCTGAATATCGATTTCATCTTAGGCTATTTAAAAAATTTACTGCCAAAACGTCCTGACTTAAAAGTTATTATTACCTCAGCAACAATTGACCCTGAGCGCTTTTCTAAACATTTTGACGATGCACCCATCATTGAAGTATCAGGTCGTACTTTCCCAGTAGAGGTTCGTTACAGACCAACTACTGAAATCAATAAAGATGAGATGGAAGCGGATGGTGACCAATTACAGGGTATTTTTGATGCCGTTGATGAGCTGTGTGATGAAGGTCCCGGCGATATTCTAATTTTCATGAACGGTGAACGAGAAATTCGTGATACCGCCGATGCGTTATCAAAGCGAAACCTCAAAGGCACGGATGTTTTACCGCTTTATTCGCGTTTATCAAACGCTGAACAGAACCGAATTTTTGCGCCGCATAGCCGCCGTCATATTATTTTAGCCACCAACGTGGCTGAAACATCACTAACGGTGCCGGGTATTCGCTATGTTATCGACCCAGGTACCGCGCGTATCAGCCGTTATAGCTATCGTACCAAGGTACAACGATTACCGATTGAGCCAATTTCACAAGCTAGTGCCAATCAGCGAAAAGGCCGCTGTGGTCGTATTGAAGCGGGTATTTGTATTCGTTTATATAGCGAAGAAGACTTTAATTCGCGTCCAGAGTTTACTGATCCTGAAATTTTACGCACCAACTTAGCCTCTGTTATTTTGCAAATGCTTGGTTTAGGGCTTGGCGACATGCAACAGTTCCCGTTCGTGCAAGCGCCAGATAGCCGAAATATTAACGATGGTTTAACGCTACTTGAAGAACTCGAAGCCATTAAGCCAGCTAAACGTCATAAAAAGACTGAGCTTACTAAATCAGGCAGAAGTTTAAGCCGTTTACCGGTTGATCCACGTTTAGCGAAAATGGTGCTGACTGCCGATGGCTTAGGTGCACTGCGTGAAGTGATCATTATTGTTGCGGCATTGTCGATTCAAGATCCACGAGAGCGACCACAAGAAAAACGCGGTGCAGCGGATGAAAAGCACGGCCGTTTTGACGATCCAGATTCAGATTTTATCGCCTTTTTAAATTTATGGAATTACCTTGAAGAGCAGCAATCTGAATTGAGCAATAGCCAATTTAGAAAGTTATGCCAAAAAGACTTTTTAGCCTATATGCGTATTCGCGAATGGCAAGATATTGTTTATCAGCTATCAACGGTGTGTAATGAAATGGGCATGAAGGCCACTACCAATGTTGCTGATAGCGAACGAATCCATCAATCTTTATTGAGCGGTATGCTAAGTCATATTGGTTTTAAAGATGAAAAACAAATTTATAAAGGCGCACGCAACAGCCAGTTCCATATTTTTCCAGGCTCAGGATTATTTAAAAAGAGTCCAAAATGGATTATGTCGGCTGAGCTTGTTGAAACCAGCAAACTTTATGCGCGGATCAACGCACGCATAGACCTAAAATGGGTTGAAGGCTTTGCACAGCATTTAGTAAAGCGCAGCTACAGCGAACCGCATTGGGAGAAAAAGCCGGGTGCAGTTATCGCGTTTGAACAGCAAACCCTGTATGGCCTATTAATTGTTAATAAGCGCCGCTGTGTTTATAGCAATATTGATCCAAAAGTAAGTCGCGAGTTGTTTATTCGCTCGGCGTTGGTAGAGCAAGAGCTGGGTCAAAATGAAGGGTTTTTACACTATAACCAAGAGTTAATAGAAGATATTCAGGTTCTTGAAAATAAATCTCGCCGCCGTGATATCTTGGTTGATGAACAAACCTTATTTGAATTCTACGACAAGAAAATTCCGCAAGATGTAAATAATCGTGCCGCGTTTAATAAGTGGTGGAAGGGACAAAAACAAAAAGATAAGCGCTTTTTGCACATGTCTCGAGAAGAATTAATGCAGCATGGTGCCGATCATGTCACTGAGTTTGATTACCCAGATACTTGGCAGCAAGAGAACTTGTTGTTACCACTGGCTTATCACTTTGATCCAGGGCAAGCCGTTGATGGTGTTGCGGTACAAATTCCGGTAGCACTGTTAAACCAAGTGCAAGAAACTGGCTTTGATTGGCATATTCCTGCGTTTAGACATGAATTAATTTGTGCGCTTATCAAGTCGCTACCAAAAACGATCCGTCGCAACTTTGTGCCTGCGCCAAACTACGCCGACGCGGTACTCGCAGCAATCGAACCAATGCAAGGCAACTTAATTGATGCAATTAGCACGCGCTTATTACGTATGACAGGTGTGCGTGTTGAGCCAGATGCATGGGATTTATCAACCCTTGCTCCGCATTTACGCTTACAGTTTGAAGTACGTGATGAACACGATAAGTTACTCGCTCGCGGTTTAAATTTATCTAAACTAAAAGCCCAGCTACAAGGTAAGGTAACGGATACCTTATCGAAAGTAGCCGACAAGGGCATAGAGAAAGCTGATTTGACCGAGTGGAGTTTTGGTGAGTTACCAAGTTCTTACGTGAAAAAGCAAGGTCAATACGAAATCAAAGCGTTTCCAGCGCTGGTGGATAAAAAAGACTCAGCAGCGGTTGAGTTATTTGATAATGAACACAAAGCTCAGCTGGCGCACCAACAAGGTTTACGTCGCTTAGTGTTATTAAATGTGCCATCACCGATTAAGTATTTACAGCAAAATTTACCGAATAAATCTAAATTAGGTTTGTACTTTAATCCGTTTGGTAAGGTCAATGACTTAATTGATGACTGTATCGCTGCAGCCGTCGATAGCCTACTAACTAAATATGGCAACATCCGCACTGCAGATGCGTTTGAAAAAGCGAAAGAGCAAATTCGTGGTGAGCTTGGTGACACGGTGGTTGAGATTGCCACCCAAGTAGAGCAAGTGCTAAGTATTGCACATGGCTTAAATAAACGGATGAAAGGACGCGTTGATCTAACCATGATAACAGCGCACGGTGATATTAAATCACAGTTACAAAGCTTAGTGTTCAAAGGCTTTGTTAGCCAGCATGGGGCAGCAAAGATGACGGATTTAATTCGTTACTTAAAAGCCATTGAACGCCGCTTAGAAAAGCTACCTGTTGACCCTAACCGCGATAGGTTGTGTGTACTTGAGCTTGAAAAAGTAGCCGAGCAATATCAAAAACTAGCGAACAAAATCCCTAAGGGAATGCCAATTCCTGAAGAGATCAGTGCGATATTTTGGATGCAACAGGAGTTACGTGTTTCTTTATTTGCACAAACACTAGGGACACCTTATCCTGTATCTGCTAAACGTGTTTTAAACGCAATTAAAGAATCTGAGTTATAATACTAAGGAATGAGCAATGGAGGTGTCACCTCCTTGCTTGACGCTAAAACACAGATGCTAAAAGGAGGTTATGTGGGCATTGAAAAGGAAAGACCAATCTCAGTTCCTGAACGGGCGGTAAATCGACCGCGACCAACTATTTTGGTCGTCGATGATGAATATTTTAATTTTGAAATGCTCAAAGCAAGCCTTGGAAATGAGTTTTCGTTAAGTTATGCAAATTCAGGCGCATCGTGTTTAACGTCTGCCATTGCGGAGCCACCAGATGCTATACTGCTCGATGTTTGTATGCCAGGCTTAGATGGTTATGATACTTGCCGCTTACTAAAAAACACCCCAGAAACAGCGCAAATTCCTGTTGTCATGGTGTCTGGTCTTGAAACCGAGCTTGAACAAAAAGCGGGGTTTGATGCCGGTTGCGACGCCTATGTAGTGAAGCCTTTTTCTGTTAAAACATTAATAGAGAAAATAAAAACACTGGTATAGGAGGCCATATGTTTCATGAGGAGAAACGCGATTTTCGCCGCATGCAAATTCATACCCCTGCAAAACTGATCCCATTAGATGCAGTTAATGGCGAAGAAATTCAGGTTACGTGTACTGACTTAAGTGCAACAGGGCTGGCAATACACCTTGATGAAGTTTTAGAAATTGGTAGTCTTTATCGGGTGCTAATTGCTTCGACTAGCACGGCGATTACTTCATTTGATGCAACAGCCCGTGTAATTCGGGCAACCAAGGAGCAAGATGGCTCCTTGAGTGCCGGGTTAGAAATTGTAAGTTTTAATTAGTAAACCTTACAGATCAGGCCTTTCAGATAAAAGCCTTCTGGGTAGCTGCCAGCAATCGGGTGGTCGGCAGCTTGGTTTAGTCGTTCCATGATCAACAAGTCTTTACCTGCATCAAGGGCTGCATCCGCTACCACTTTTTGAAATAAATTTTGTTCCATTAATCCAGAGCACGAGAAGGTAAGTAAAGTGCCACCTGGTTTTAAGATTTGCATCGCAATCATATTAATATCTTTATAACCACGGCAAGCACCGGTTAATTGCGCTTTGTTGTCAGCAAATTTTGGTGGATCCATAACGATAGTATCAAATTGCACACCTTCATCACGGTATTGGCGCAATAACTTAAAGACATCTTGTTTTACGAAATCAACTTTCGATAAATCAAGGTTGTTATGCTCAACGTTACGCTTTGCTGTATCGAGCGCTGGCTGTGATACATCAACGTTAGTCACGTGCTTACAACCACCACGCAAAGCATATAGCGAGAATGTACCTGTGTAGCTAAAGCAGTTTAATACCGTTTTGTCTTTAACAAAGCGCTCAAGGGCTGCACGGCTATCACGTTGGTCTAAGTAAAAGCCAGTTTTGTGGCCTTCAAGAATGTCTACTTCGAGTTTTAAGCCATTTTCTTCAATGATGACTGGCTCAATTGGTTCCTTGCCCCAAAGTATTCCCTTGATTGGCTCAAGGCCTTCTTTAGTGCGTACATCAACGTCTGAACGTTCATGAATATCGCAGCCCGGAAAAATAGTCATCAGTGCAGCAACAATTTCACCTTTATGGCGCTCTGCACCTGCACTAAGTAGTTGGCACACCAATACATTATCAAATTTATCGATAGTGATGCCTGGCAAGTAGTCAGACTCAGCAGCGCTTAAACGAAAACCCGTTAAACCGCCTTCGCTGATCACCTGTTCACGCGCAGCATAGGCACGGCGTAAACGTTTTTCAAAAAATGCTTGGTCAATTACTTCGTTTTGATCGAAGCTCCATACGCGAGCGCGAATTTGCGATTGCGGGCTGTAAGCTGCAATGGCTAAAAACTTGCCGTCATTGTCATAGATAGTGACAGTATCACCTAGTCCTGGCTTACCTTTTACTTTTTTAATGGCTTTTGAGAACACCCATGGGTGTTTTCTTTTTAATGATTTTTCTCGTCCAGCTTGCAGGTAAATAGCAGATGACATAGGGATTCTCGCGTCAAACAAAAGGGGGCATAGTTTAATGAAGCACTGGCAAACATACAATGAATGTTTTGAACAAATCTAGCAACCACGCTAAAGTAAGCATAATTTCAATCAGTAAATGGTGATAGCCAGTATATGCAGCCAAAAATAGACTTTGCAGCGTTAGAAACTCAATGTCGAGACTTTATTTTGTCTTTACTCCATGCCGATGTCGCACACGATATTAGTCATATCGAACGAGTAGTGAGGGTTGCAAAACAATTGTGTATTGCCGAGCAGGCAGAAATGGCCGTGGTGTTACCCGCAGCTTGGTTACATGATTGTGTTGCGGTTGCAAAGAACCACCCAGATCGGGCAAAAGCATCGACCATGGCCGCAGACAAAGCGCTAAGTTTTTTAGCCTCAATTAATTATCCTGAGCAGTATTTTAGTGCTATTCATCATGCTATTGCCGCACATAGCTTTAGTGCCAATATCAAAGTACAAAGTGTCGAAGCGCAAATTGTGCAAGATGCAGACCGAATGGATGCATTAGGTGCAATCGGGGTGAGCCGCTGCATGAAAGTAGGGGGCTCAATTGGTCGCTATCTGTATCATAAAGACGATCCATTTTGTTTAAACCGCGAACCTGACGATACAAAATACACCCTCGATCACTTTTTTATTAAGCTGTTACACATTGGTGAGAGTATGAACACGCCATCAGCAAAAGATGAAGCCAAACGACGTACAGATTACATGCTCGATTTTTTAGAGCAGTTAAAAACAGAAATAGGTGAGTAACATGGCTATTCCAGCTTTGTGTGGTGTTGATCATTGCCACTTAAATGTTGATGACTTAGCGGCTGCTGTAAAATGGTATCAACAAGTACTTGGTTTTAATGTGATACCGGAACTTGCATTTTGGGATGAGGGAAAAGGCCCTTTAACCTTAGAAGATCAAGCAAAAACAATTCGTTTGGCACTGTTTGAAGCTGACGGTAGAAGCAAAGGTATTGCTTTTGGCGCAAATGCAACACAGTTTTTAGCATGGCTTGAGCATCTAGCTCAGCTTGATATTAAAACTGTTGTTGCCGATCATGGTGTTACTTACTCAATGTACTTTAAAGATTGTGCTGGTAACAGCCATGAAATAACCTCTCATGATTATGAAGCTATAAAATCAGCTCTTATCTAAAGGTTTTAATAAATGCACTTTTCATAGTGTATTTTAACCTTCATGCACTTCGCCTTATAAAAATCAAGCAATACATTTTTCACTATCCTTCATACGGATTTTTCACTCATTTTTACGTTGTTATTAACTTTCAGTTACTTTCATTTTAATTCGATTTTTTTCATTTCATGTTTTTTATTTGCGATTCTTTCGTTTTTGAACCTTAATTACTCGGTGGTTTATATTTTTTGGTTCTTTATTGCTACTAAAGGATAAGTCCACAGAATCTAGAAATTAACTTTTATTACTTACAGGAGCTAGCATGATAAAAATGACAATAAAATTGGCAGTAGTCGGTATGTTGAGTAGTTGGAGTGCCCAAGCTAATACGGTTGAAGACAGGGCCGCGTCGATTTGGTTTAACTTTAATGATGTAGGTCGCGGTAACACGATCATGCAGGATGTGTATGTGCCTAGCAATGGACTTACTAAGTACACCTACTATTCAGTGCTTAACTGGAATGCGGGCATGGAAGGTGGGGGCTATGCTGGCATACAAGATCACCCTGATGGGCGCAATTACATATTTTCCATATGGGATCCGCGCAGCTCTTCAAAGCCAATTGTAGCCCGCTATCTTGGTCATGGTACGGAATCTGAAAATTTTGGCGGTGAGGGTACAGGGCTAAAAACATGGAACTTTGATTTAGGGTGGCAAGCTAACCAATGGTATACCTTAGTGGCAAAGGCATGGCCGGTAGGTTCACATACTCATTTCGGCTATTGGGTGCATGATCAGGCTGCTGGAGAATGGTCGCACTTGGTGACCATGGATTACCCTGTAGCTGATGTACGTTTTGAAACGACAACAGGGTCATTTGTTGAAGATTGGTGGTATAGTGGCGAAAACGCGAGAACTGTGAGGCTCAAAAATGGCCATAAAAAGCTCGAAAATGGTAGCTGGATTGGCTTTGATTCTGCAAATTTTAGTGTTGTCCAACACCAACCAAAACGTAATTACGACAATAACTATGATGCAAGCGCAAACCCAAGTTATTTTACTATGACAACTGGCGGGACAACCTCACCTACGTTAAGTATTAGCAATCAAACCTGTACGGATGCATATGGTAACTTGACAGCGTTTTGCGGGAGAAATTCACTTTTTCCGTTAACAAGAAACAATGTAGCGGATACCCCCAATCAACCTAATATTGAGTTCACCATCACTGATGCCACTACGCGAAGCGTAAGTTGGCAAGTGCCGCAAACGAGCACCCCTCAATTTAGCTATTCTGTGATGATAAACAACGTACTCGTTGCATCAGCAAGCCAACCAGAAAAGCGCCAAGTAGATATTATTGCGAGTGAAAATGACAACGTTATCATTACCCTCGAAGATATTTTCGGTCGAACAGTTTCGCACTCAGCGACTGTCACGATTGATAATACGTCAGCACAACACTACCTGATCGACAGCGCCACATTGACGGTAAGTTCTAACTCGCAATCAGAGCCTTATCATGAATTGGCAAACGCATTTGATGGAGACAAAACCACGCTGTGGCACACCAGTTGGTCAACTCCACAAGTGCCTAGTTACCCTCACGATGTCATCATTGATCTTGGTAAACACTATGAGTTGTCAGAGCTTCATTATACGCCACGCGCTGTGGGCGAAAATGGATCAATTGCAGACTATGAAGTGTATGTAAGTCATGATGGTGTAACCTATGATGAATTAGTTGCTGCGGGTACTTGGGATGCCAGCAAACAAGGCAAAGTGGTTGCACTTAATAATACGCAAACGCGCTTTATAAAATTGGTTGGCTTGTCAGAAGTAAACGCGAATGTATGGGCTAGTGCGGCAGAGATTGAGCTATATCACACAGGAAAACTTGATAGTTCGAGCTTTGTTGTGAGTAGCGACTCGCAGGCAGAGCTTGGCGAAGAAATTATCTACGCCTTTGATAATAATCCAGCCACCATTTGGCACACGAATTGGTCTGGCAGCACAGTGCCTGAGTACCCTCACTCGGTTGATATAGACTTAGGTAACCCGCAAAGCTTTTCAAAAATCACATATCTACCAAGAACCATTGGCGTAAACGGCACTATTGCAGACTATGAGGTGTATGTGAGTGACGATGGTATCAACTTTGGCTCACCCATCGCTGTTGGTACATGGGCTGCGAATACGCAAATCAAGCAAACACAGTTTGCACCTGTTACTGCACGGTATATTCGTTTAGTCGCACAAAGTGAAATTAATGGTCGCATTTGGGCAAGTGCAGCAGAGATTGCTGTTTATAAGTAATTGATACCATATAAGAGATAAGGGCTCAAAAGAGCCCTTATCCAACATTTTAATTTATGTTAACTCCTTGCAGAGTAAAGCTATATTCATACTCTGAGGCTGTCAGCGTGTATCCTGGCAGTGCTGTTGTATGCCAACTGTTAACGCCGCCAACACCCATTTGCCCATAATCAATATTCAGTGAAACGAGTGGACGAGGCTGAAGTTCACCGGAATGTGTTTGGCTTCGTCGCATGCCGGGGTCTAGATCACTGATCCTGTAGTGTAAAGCACTCATACCAAAATGAGGTGCACCAGTAATTTTTAATCCTACACCTTGTTGATTGGTCAAGTGAAGCCAGCGTACTTGCGTTTTATAGCCACTTTCTTGCGGTCTGATGTAAGGGTGATATTGCTGTGACACTTTAGAGTGATATAAACCAACATGTGCTGCGGTATGCCGATCACGATAATTTTCCTGTGGTCCACGGCCAAAGTAGGTAATATTGTTAAGCTCGGCAAATAATTCCAAGTTCATACCGACGCGAGGGATCATAGGCATATCTTGCATAGATGAAGTGAACTTGTAGTCGACCTTTACTTTGCCATCAGCTGTGATGATATAAATAATATTTAATTTTCCAGAAACATCTGGCACATCAAACTCAGTGGTAACAACAACTTGGTTTTCAGCTTCTACTAAAGTGAATTTTGTACGCTGTTGACGATCTGAGGCGTATTTCCAAACCCTTAACTTATCTTGCCAATTTCCGCCGAAGTCATTATCAGTAGGAGCGCGCCAAAAGTTGGCTCTGGCAGGTGTTTTAATTAATTCAACCTCGTTAAAGCGATAGCCTGTTAACTCTGCTCGCGCGTGATTAAATCTTACTACAAAGTTATTACCAATAATCTCGCTATCGGTAACGGTTCGATAAACATTAAGTTTTCTTAAATCAGTTTGTTGTTCTTTCGCACGTACTGTTTGTACTAAAAATTGCTCTTTTGCGATTTCAAAACTTTTTCCTATTAGTGGCTCATCAAGCCGCGTCACTACACTTACATTCAAAAATACTTCATCATTGATTTCTTTTGGAATTGAATAGTTAAGCGTGAAGTTAGCGGATTGCTGTGGTGGTATTTCAAGTTTATTGATGCGGCCTTCTTTAAACACCTTACCATTGCTCATCAATTGCCAATTTAAACGGTAATGGTTGAGGTTTTTGAAAAAGTTTTCATTAAATACAGTTAACTCTTTGTCATTGAAAGAAAACAAAACAGATTGATGAACTTTTTTAATTTCATATAGAGCAGGTTCCGGTGTGCGATCAGGTAAAACAATACCATTTAAAAGAAAATTACCATCTGAAGGAGTGCCTGGAACACCAAAATCCCCACCGTAAGCATAGATAGTTTTGCCTTCAGAGGTGGTGGTTTGTATACCTTGATCAACCCAGTCCCAGATAAAGCCACCTTGTAACTTGTCGTACTTACGTATTTGATGCCAAAAGTCAGCAAAGTTACCCACACTATTGCCCATAGCATGCGCATACTCACTCATGATCATACTGCGCTCAGGATTTGATTCGGCATACTCTTTTAGATATTGCGGAGTAGGGTATTGGGGTACATAGAGATCGGTATTCCATTCAAAAACAGCGCGTTCGTACTGGATAGGACGAGATGGGTCGCGAGATCTTACCCAGTCATAACCATGATAAAAATTGTAGCCATTACCTGCTTCATTGCCAAGTGACCAAATAATTACTGAAGGATGGTTTTTTGAACGTTCGACCATAGCTGAAATTCGTGCAAGATGGGCTTTTTTCCAGTCGGGGTTATTTCCTAATGTGTGGCCCTTTGCCAAATTATAATACATGCCATGTGATTCAATATTGGCTTCATCAACCACATAAATGCCGTATTTATCGCATAATTCGTACCAGTAAGGATCGTTAGGATAGTGAGCGAGTCTCACGGCATTAATATTGAATTGCTTGAATAGTTTTATATCCAATTCCATGCTTTCTCGGGAAACGGCATGCCCTGTAATAGGGTCATGCTCATGCCGGTTGACCCCTTTGATCAAAATAGCTTGGCCGTTAATAAGCAGTTGGCCATTTTTAATTTCTGAGGTTCTAAAGCCAATCTTTTTCTTAACGTATTGACTTAACAGCTTCTTATTATCAAAAAGTGATATGCTTAATTCGTAAAGAGTGGGCGATTCAGCAGACCAGGCTTTTATATTTTTAAAGTGTTTGTTGAATTGAACTGTTTGGCTGAGCTCTTTTTTGGCTAAAGTTTGCTGGGTTTCGAAAATGATTTCATGGTTAGGATTTTTGAGCTGAATTTGCAGTGTCTGCTCTTTATTTGATGGGCTTAAATCAACAGCAAGGTTTAGATTTCCATCTTTGTAGTTATTAACTAAGCCGGCATTTACAAACACATCTTCAATATAATCTTTAGGTGTATAGTACAGGTATACATCACGCTGAATGCCGGAGATCCGCCAAAAATCTTGAGCCTCTAAATAACTACCATCGCTCCAGCGAAACACCTGAACTGCCAGTGTATTTGACCCTGACTTTACATTATCAGAAATATCAAATTCTGCAGCGGTTTTACTTCCTTGGCTATAGCCTATCTTATGTCCATTTACCCAAAGGTAGAACGCTGATTTAACGGCGCCAAAATGTAGAATTACTCGCTTATCAGTCCACAGTTCATCTAAATTAAATGTTCTACGGTAATGGCCAATTGGGTTGTCGTGTTGTTGAATAAAAGGCGGGTTTTTCGCAAAAGCGTAGGGGTGGTTAACGTATATAGCACGATCATAACCTTGCAACTCCCAATTTCCTGGCACTTTGATTGTTGACCAATCACTATCATTAAAAGTAGGGCTCTCAAAGTCTTTCAATCTTGATGCGGGGTTCTTAGATAAATGAAAACGCCAGATACCATTTAAATTCAAATAGTTTTGCGCTTGATCTGGCGCTTGTAAATTTGCAACGGTGTAGGGAAAAAAGCTTGCCCTAGCGGGTAATTTATTTATTCCGACAACTTTTGGATTTTCCCAATCATTGCTAAGTGCTGCAAAGGCAAAGTTAGACCAAAGACAGACGATTAACATTCGTTTGATTGAACTAACACGGTTATTTATTAAGTTAATCATAAATTGATTCACCTTAATTTGTTTCATAATATTTCAAATTAGATTATCAGTCTTTCAAAATATTTCAAATTCACTTTGTTGTTTTATTTGTAAAAATTAAAAAGAATCATGTTGAAGTTGAAAGTCCAACTCTTGTCAGTCAAAAATGGTTGCTTCAGCTGATAATAGATTCAATTTTGTTACTTTATGCTTATCCTGCTTCTAGTGAGGTACCTTACTTACGTAGTTCCTTTTTCGAAGACTTTCGATTTAAGTCCAAATATTTTCCCTTTAGTTCCATATTGATTGAGTGTTGATTTTTAACTAGTTTTTTATCTAGCGATAAGAATGTGACTATTGAATTAAAAGATAATGAAAGTTTTATTGTGTTTTCTATTGATTTTTTTCTTTCGAAAGGTGTAAATTAATTGTTATACATCTACAGATGTTCTTTCATGGAATAACTAATTCGGAGAAGTGCAATGGTAAATTACAATAAGAAGTACCTAAGCTTGCTCATAGGTTCGATACTTTCGACCTCCTCAGCAGTCGCATTAGCGGCAAATGAGCAAGACCCACAACTAAAAGAGACTGACGATGATGCTGTTGAGGTAATTGAAGTTCGCGGTATTCGTAACAGTTTGAAAGAATCTTTATTTATTAAGCAAAACTCAATACAGGTTGTTGATGCAATTGTTGCTGAAGATATCGGTAAGTTCCCTGACCAAAACGTAGCCGAAGCATTACAACGCATTTCGGGTATTACGATTACGCGTAATGCCGGAGAAGGGCAAAATGTCACAGTGCGTGGTTTAGGTGGGGACTATAACATTACAACCATAAATGGCCGACGTATGGCTTCAGAGCATAGCAGCCGTGACTTTAATTACGACTTGATTGCAGCTGAGCTGTTAGGTGGCGTTGAAGTATATAAGTCTCCCGTTGCACACACTCAAGAAGGTGGAATTGGATCTGTTATCAATATCAAAACACGTAGACCGATGGATTTTGATGGCTTCACGGCATCAGGTTCTATAAAAGGTATTTACGAAGATCGAACCGAAGATGTAACACCTCAAGCTTCATTTCTATTAAGCGACACGTTTTTCGACGACACATTTGGTGCCCTTTTCACTGCAGTTTATTCTGAGCGAACTTTAAGGATCGACAGTTATGAAGGTGAAGGCTTTTGGAATGAAACAACGGAGTCAGATATTACGGTTCGCCAAGATGTGAATGGTGATGGGGCATTTGATCCGTTAGTTGATAACGAGTGGGGCTCAATCATACCGGGCTATATGCGTTATGGTAACCAAGAAGATACTCGTGAGCGTATTGGCGGAAGTTTAGCATTACAATGGATCCCGAACTCTGACTTTGAAATGAATTTTGATAGCATTTATTCATCATATAAAACGGATGCAACAGAGTCGCAAATTTCGTTTGTTACATATGATGAAAGTTGGACCGAAGGCATACCTGGCGTTAAAGATGTTGGTTTTAATGATGAGGGTTTAGTTAATAAAATGACTTTATTTGGTACTGGAGCGATGGCTGAAATACTTAATGTATCGTCGCCTCGAGTTACCGAAACGTATCAAGTTGGCGTGAATGCAAAATGGTTTGTTGCTGATAACTTTAGTGTTGCATTCGATGTTGCGCACTCGAGTTCAGAAAATAAAAATGATGGTCACAATAGATACATTGTAGCACGTGGTTTTGTTGATGAAATTATGCTAGATAAATCAGGTAATAACCTTTTACCTGATGTATCAATTTCTCCTAACTTAACTGCGAACTCTCCTTTTGGCGCCCACTACAGTTATAACAGTGGAACAGGTGTTAAAGATGTCGTAAATGAACTTCGTATTGACGCACAGTGGATGCCAAATGTTGATTGGATCAAATCAATCGATTTTGGTTTAAATATTGGCGATCAAACGAAGACCACAAATGTTAATTCGTCAGAAAATGCCAGTGCATTTAGTAATGCTGGAGCGCAACTTGATTCTGAACGTTATGATCACTTCAGCGTAGATTACTCATCAGTTGAAAATATTAACGGCTTTGACCTATTTAGACTCCCTGAAAGTGTGTTAATTGATGGTGACTTTGAGAACTTCTTTAAAGGTGAACCCGGTCAGCACCCTAATCCATGGCCTCGTTTTGACTACGATGAGTTATTCGCATTTTATGAATCTATTAGTCCGGAAGCTGCTAATCAGTTAATTAAAGCGCTTCCGCGCCCTAAAGACTCATATGAAGTAAATGAGCAAACCAATGCAATTTACGCATCCGTGAATATAGAAGACAAAGTTTTTGGCTTTCCTTATGCTTTAAATTTAGGTGTTCGGGCTATTGAAACAACTGTAGGTAGCCAAGGTTATTCACTTAATTTAGACAAAGTTGTATTTGTTCCTGATAAACAAGGTAATCCAAGCTACGAAGGTAAAGTTGAAGATTATCAAGATATTGTGGAATTTGAGGATACGTATACGGATGTATTACCAAGTTTAAATCTAAAACTAAATTTAACAGATACTTTATTACTTAGAACAACAGCTTCAAAAGCAATTACTCGCCCAAGTATCCAATCACTCAAGGCTTGGAGTTACATCAACTTCAATAAAATGGAATATCACGCCTCAAATCCTGGACTCGAACCGCTTCGTGCTAATCAAGCAGATTTAGCTCTTGAGTGGTATTTTTCTGAGAATGGTGCACTCACTGCTGTTTATTTTTATAAAGATATCGAGTCATTTGTCATAAATGGTGAAAATGGATCAATAGATATCAATGGAGAAACCTTCAAAGTACAGTCATCTATCAATGGTGACGGTGGAGGTACCATTGAAGGTTATGAGATTGCCTATCAGCATGCCTTTACGGAATTACTACCAGCGCCATTTAATAATTTAGGGGTGCAACTTAACTACACCTATGTTGACTCAGGGTATGATCAGGTTCCTCAAGATCATCCTGAATACGACTTTAGAAGCCTTGGCCTTCCTTATCAAGGAATGTCCGAGCATTCTTATAACGCAGTCGTGTACTACGAGACGGATGACTTTCAATTACGTTTTGCCTATAACTGGCGCGATGAATATGTTGCAAATGCAGATGCATGGGGTGGCCCGCAGTGGGTTGCAGACTATGGCCAGTTAGACTTCAGTGCTAGTTACGATATTACTGAATCAATCAATTTAAATGTTTCAGGTAATAACTTAACCAATGAACGTGGCTGGCATTATATCTCTCGCTCTGATCAGGTTCATAAACTTGATAGTGCTGGGCGCCTATTTACCTTTGGGGTAAATGTCAGGTTTTAATAGCAGTAGATAAATTCACAGCAATAGTTGTATTGCCTAATTTAAAAAGAATAAATATAAGTGAGTAAATTTATGAGCTTAACAAATAAATTATCTGTGCTCAGTATTGCGGTAATAACAGCAACACTGTTCGGTTGCGGGACTGAAGAGCCTGAAGGCTCAGTAGGATCTACAGGAAAGCAAGTTGTTGCAACCCCGGGATCGATTGATCGAGCCCCTTCAGTATGGTTGCGCTTTAATGATAATGCGGCTGGGGACATCATCATGCAAGATGTGTATATTCCAGCAAAAGGTTTAACACCTTATACATACTATTCGGTTCTAAATTGGAACGCAGGTATGGAAGGGGGCGGTTATGCTGGCATACAAGATCATCCCGATGGCCGTAATTTTATATTTTCTTTGTGGGACCCTTCAAATGGTGAACTTATCACTGCACCATATCAAGGTGCAGGTACTAAAGTAGAAAACTTTGGTGGCGAAGGTACAGGGTTAAAATCATGGAATTTTGAACTTGGATGGCAGCCTGATCATTGGTATACGCTGGTGGCTAAAGTTTGGCAAAAAGATGGCCATACGCAATTTGGCTATTGGTCAATGGATAAAGAAACGGGTATTTGGACACATATAGTCACCATGGATTACCCAGTTGAAAATGTCTACTTTAATAGCAATACAGGCTCGTTTGTAGAGGATTGGCTGGGGACGGGCGATCAAACCCGCACTGCATTATTTACCGCTGGTCATAAACGTCAGTTGGATGGTTCTTGGGCAGGGTTTACTAAAGCAGATTTTAATGTCATTCAAGAGGAAGCAACTGCAGCATACAATGAAAGCTATGATGCGACATCAACAAGTGAATATTATCGGATGAGCTCTGGCGGCAGTATTTCTCCTGATGAAATTGAAGCAGCAGATGTATTATCTCGTCCTTATTCTTCTTTCTCACCGCAAAATAGCCCTTTGGCAGCAACGATTGACTCTATTGATACTCAAAGTATTCGTTGGACAATTCCGGCAACATCTACACCTATGTATAAATACACGGTTATCGTCAATGGTGAGGTGGTTAGTAGCGGGCAAGATTTATCAGTGCGTGAAGCAAGTTTCAGCGCGATTGCAACAGATGCTGTCGTTGAGTTACAACTTGAAAACATTCTTGGCAAAGTTACTAGTTATACAGGCACTGTAGCGGCTGGACTTACAAATAATGATGATACAGTACTTTTTGATACTGAATCAGAGCCTTTAATTAGTGGTGAAGCTATGACAATTGACGCAATGAGTAAAGGAGAAACGCGTCTGTATGAGGTCATGGCTATAGATTCTGCAAATAAACTAACCGTAGAACTAAGTGGTAATGCTGGTGATGCAGATATTTATGTCACTGCAAAAGAAGCTGCTAACCCTGATAATGCAGAATGTATCGGCTATGGTGGCACGAGCAATGAAACTTGCATCGTTGCTGTAAATGTACGTAAAGAGACGCCTTATACAATCCTTGTTGTTGCACGCTCTGATGTTGAGGGTTTGAGTTTAACTGCTACACATGATGGCGAAGAAAATGGCATGCTAAATAGTGCTAATTTTGTAGTCACGGGCAACACACCTGCACAACCGGGTAATGACTTAAAATATGCCTTTGATGGCGATGATTCAACCATGTGGCACACCTCTTGGGGTGATGATATGCAAGAGTATCCTCATGAAGTTGTTATCGATTTAGGCGAAACAGTTGATGTAAATCGCTTTGAATACACGCCACGCCAAGACGGCGGACGCAACGGAACGATTGTTAGCTTTGAAATTTATGTTTCAGAGTCGTCAGTTGATTATGGTGAAAAGGTTCATTCAGGTACCTGGGCTGATAACACTAACTTGAAATTAGAAGTCTTTGGCCCAGTAACAGGTCGATTTGTTAAATTTATCGCTTTAGAAGAGCGTGGTGGTGGTGCATGGGCTTCAGCTGCTGAGCTGCGAGTCGGCATTGATGATGGCAACGTATATGAACCTATTGATGGCTCAGGCACAGGTGATGAAGATGAACCTGTTGAAGAACCCGTTACTGAGGTTATTGAGGTTAACAGTACGCTTTTAGATAATACGACATTTAACTACTCATCAACATCTCCAGCACAACCAGGCAATGAGTTAGCGCTTGCTTTTGATGGCCAAGATGAAACGCATTGGCATACCAATTGGGATGATACATCCGTTGTTTATCCACATGAGGTGGTCATTGACTTAGGTGAGAATTATGCTGTCAATCGCTTTGATTATGCGCCACGAGATGGCGGCGGTAATGGTACAGTGGTGCAGTATGAGTTATATGTAAGCGAAGATGAGCAGGCTTTTGCTGACGAACCTGTATCAAGTGGCAGCTTTGCTGATAATGGCGATGTTAAAACGGTGACGTTTAATGATGTAACAGGGCGTTTTGTTAAGTTTGTTGCACTCGCAGAGCGCGGTGGTAACCCTTGGGCGGCAGCAAGAGAATTAAATGTGGGAGTTAATTTAACTCAAGCAATTGATATGAGCACAGTTTCTGCAACATCAAGTTCTGCTGCTGAGGTTGGAAATGAACTTGAGCTTGCGTTCGATGGTGATATTGACACGCACTGGCACACCTCATGGAGTGACAGTTCAGTTACTTACCCACACGACGTTGTTATTGATTTAGGGCAGTCTTATGAGGTTGCTCAATTTGACTACACGCCTCGCCCAGGTGGCGGTAATGGTACAGTAGTTAAATATGAAGTGTACGTAAGTGAAACCGCAACTGAATTTGGTGAGCCTGTTGCACAAGGTGAATGGGCTTCAAATGGTGATGTAAAATCAGCCATTCTTCCAGCGACAAATGGGCGTTACGTTAAATTTGTTGCTCTTGAGGAGCAAGGTGGTGGTGCTTGGGCATCTGCGGCAGAGTTCTCTGTTCGTATAAATCCATAAACTGTTTTATGAGGAGCACTATTCGTTATAACGAATAGTGCTTTTTTGTGGGAAAGAAAATGAACAATCACAGTATAAAAACGGCTGTTTTATCGCTTTTTTTGACCTCCTTGGTCGCATGTGGAAATCAGCAGTTACAGTTAGAAGATAAAAAGATAGAAACAACGATCAGTATTCCAGTGGCAGGAAACAGTTGGATTGATAATAATGTTGAGCTGTCAGATAAGCTGATAGACAAGAGTGGTGTGACCCATTGGTTTGCGGAACAAGGCAGTTTAAGCACTTATTTTTACACATCTAAAACAGGTGAGTTAGCCGTTTCTTTGCAAACCTTTGTGAAAGACAAACCTGCAACAATTGAAGTTTCGATAGCTGGGCAAAGCAAAATTGTAACAGTAAAAAATAATCAACCAATGAGCGTACCTGTTGGTACATTTAACCTTGATGAATTAGGTTATCAAAAGTTAACCATCACGGGATTAGAGCAAGCAGAAACGCTTTTACCAGCCATAAGTGAGATTAAAATCGGCGGCGAAGTGGCTTTAGGTAAAGTTAGTTATGTCAAAGATGACTTTTACTGGGGACGTCGAGGCCCTTCGGTTCACCTGCAATACTCGTTGCCTTCTCAAACGATGAATTACCCGTGGTTTTATAGTGAAATAGAAGTGCCAAAAGGAGCCGATGCAATAGGCTCGTATTACATGGCGAATGGTTTTGATGGGGGCTATTTTGGTATACAAGTAAACTCTGATAGTGAGCGCAGAGTGTTATTCTCTATTTGGAGTCCATTTTCAACAGATGATCCTTCATTAATTCCACCTGAGTACCGAATACAGACCTTAAAGCATGGTAAAAATGTGCATGTAGGTAAATTTGGCAATGAAGGCTCTGGCGGACAAAGCTATATGCGATACGATTGGAAAGCTGACACGCGATATGGTTTTCTAACTCACATTAGGCCAGTTGAAGGAACTGAAAGTACTGATTTTACAGCATACTTTTATGATCCTATGGTTGAAAAATGGCAGTTAATTGCAAGTTTCAGGCGCCCAAAGACGAGTATATATCATCAAGGCACCTATTCATTTTTAGAGAACTTCATACCTGGGGCAGGGCAATTTGAACGTCGTGCAATTTATACAAACCAATGGGCTAAACCTGAGCGAGGGGAATGGCAAGAAGTGACCCAAGCTAAATTTACTTACGATGCCACAGCCAAAAAAAATGCGCGTTTTGACTATCAAGGCGGTACGACAGAGAAAGGGTTTTACCTAAAAAATACAGGCTTTTTTTCCGCTCCCACTCCTTATGGCAGCGAGTTTGAAAGAAGCCCTACAGACATTCCTAAAATAGATCTTAAGTCTTTACCTTAGTAATAAAAGAGCCTCCAGATAGGAGGCTCTATTTATCGAGTGAATGTATTTTTTATTTCTATAATTGCATCCAGCTGACCTATAAATAAGTCGACTAACTGCGGATCAAAGTGCTTACCAGATTCAGATTTGAGAAGTTCGACAGCTTGGTCAACAGACCACGCTTTTTTATATGGCCTTGTTGAGGTTAGTGCGTCGAACACGTCGGCAATACTCACTATCCGGCCTTCAATACTAATCTCTTCACCTTTTAGTCCATAAGGGTAGCCGCTTCCATCCCATTTTTCATGGTGCTCAAGTGCCAGCTTGTGTGCTAGCTGTAATAAAGGCGAACTAGAGTTTTCTAAAATCTTCGCCCCGATTGTTGCATGTTGCTTCATATGCTCGAATTCATTTTCATCCAAGCGCCCAGGCTTCAGAAGCACGGCGTCAGGAATACCGATTTTACCAACATCATGCATCGGTGCTGCTTGTCTTAGTTGCTCAGCTTGAAATTCAGTCATTCCGTAGGCAAGTGCAAGTACTTTACTGTAACGGCTCATACGCGCAATGTGTTCACCAGTATCTGTGTCTTTGTATTCTGCTGCACGTCCTAAACGGTTTATCAAATCAATATGAGCGAGCTGTAATTGCTGTGCTTGCACTAATGATAAATGAGTTTTAACACGTGCTCGGACAATTGCAGGGCTGATGGGTTTTGTAATGTAGTCTACCGCACCTAGCGCAAAGCCTTCTGATTCATCTTGTTCATGTGATAAAGCCGTCACAAAAATAATCGGAATATGAGCGGTTTCTGGTGTAGATTTCAGTATTTCACAGACTTCAAAGCCATTCATATCTGGCATCATCACATCTAATAGAATTAATCTTGGCGGCTCATTCTTAATAAGTTGCAATGCAAGTTCACCTGATTTCGCAAATGATAAGCGGTAGTCATTGCCTAATACTTCACGCATTACTTTAAGGTTAGCGGGTTCATCATCTACGATAAGAATTCTTTCGCGCTCAATAAGTTCGCTCATGATTTCTCCTCACTTGCAGTTATTTCACGTTGCAATTTTTCAATCGCTTCCTGTGCAGCATTAAAATCAAAATTGTCAAAATGTTCACAAATTTCATTTATTTGCGATTTAAAAGCAGGCTGGGTGTTCGACGCCACTTGAGCCAAAAAGTCATCGTCAATTTCGGCATGTTTTGCGTGCTCTAGCAGTGTGTCTAAGGCTTTATTTAGCTCACTCGTAGGCATCATAGTAACTGATGTTTGTTCCTCTTGAGTTTTTGTTTCGGCTATTTTTGAGCGTAAAAAATGCCATTCATCTTCACATGCATGGATGAGTGAAATAAAACGAGTCCCTCTTAGTTCATTCTCTGCTTGAGAAAGTAAATGTAGCAGTTTTCCTAGCGCTAAATTCCCGGCAACGCCTTTTAAAGTGTGCAAAATTGTTTTCACCTCAGAACTATCAGTATTAAGCTCTTTTAAACGAATCATATTGGCATAATGATCAGATAAAAACGCTGCTATTTCTGAGTTTAGTTTTTCGCTACTTCCCCACATTTTCAGGCCTTTTGCATAGTTGATATGCTGCTTAGATTTATCTGGCTGTTGTTGAGATATTGTATTAACTTCTAACCCTAAAACCTTTGCTATTTCATGGTTAACTTGCTGAATATCAACGGGCTTATTAGCGAAGCCATTCATACCGGCTTGTTTTGCGGTTAATTTGTCTTGCTGTAAAACACTGGCAGTTAGGGCAATGATAGGGGTTTTTTTAAGTTGTTGTTGCTGCTCTTTTTCTCGAATCACTTTACACGCTGTAATCCCGTCGCACTCTGGCATGTGTATATCCATTAAAATTACATCAAAGCTATTTTTTTCGAAGGCGCTGATAGCCTCTAAGCCATTCTTCGCTTTTGTAACAACATGACCAGCTTGAGAAAGTAAAATATTCAGTAACTCGAGGTTTTGTTCTATATCGTCAACAACTAGAACTCTCAGAGGCGGCAGGTTTAAGATATTATTACTTAATTTATCAACTTTATTAATATCACCTTCTTTTAGAGGTAAAGAGAAAAAGAAACAACTTCCTTTGTTCTCAGTGCTCACAGCACTAATGCTGCCACCCATTAACTCTACCAGTTGCTTACTAATCGTTGTTCCTAACCCTGTGCCACCAAAACGGCGAGTCATAGTTCCATCAGCTTGCTCAAATGGCTGGAAAATTGCTTTTAGTCTATGTTTTGCGATACCAATGCCTGTATCTTGCACTTCAAAAAACAACTGGTTGTTTTGCGTTTTACTGATACTAATTGTCACAGAGCCTGTTTCAGTAAATTTAATCGCATTACCAATTAGGTTGTTTAATACTTGGCGAATACGCGAATCATCTCCAATGTATATTGGCGCAACATTTTCGGCTATTTTTAAATCGAGAAGTAAGTTTTTTCGTTTCGCTTCAAGCCAAAAGGTTGAAACGATATTATCTAGTAGAGCCTGCAAATTAAAGTGTTCAAGCGTGATATCTAATTTACCTTTTTCTAGCTTTGCGGAGTCGAGTACATCATTTAATAAATGTAATAATGACCTGGCCGAACTATTCACAGTAATTATATGCTTTTGTTGTTCTTTGCTAAGCGGGCTATCCATCAAAATATCACTAAAGCCAATTATAGCGTTCATTGGTGTGCGGATTTCATGACTCATATTCGCCATAAATGCTTGTTTGGCTTGTGCAGCGGCTTCAGCTTCTTGCTTGGCTGTCTTTAATGACTCCTCATATTCATGACGTGAGGTTATGTCGACTAGCACGCCATCTATCCATTTGTCGTTGGAATCTGGATTATGGTTAACTGTGCCTTGATCTAGTACCCAAACTGTTTGGCCATTACGGTGTTTAATTCTATATTCAACAGCGTATTGGTTAGAATTTGAGATGGCGTCGTCTAGGGCATCTGCTATGTGCTGCTCATCCTTGGAATTTATGATATCTGCAAATGCTACTTCGTTTGATGTGAACTCCTGTGCTGTGTAACCGGTTAATTCAAAGACTCGTGGGCTAATAAACAGCATCGTCCAGTTTTTATCAAGTAAACAACGAAATACAGCACCGGGTGTATTATTCATCAAGGTACGATATTGTAGTTCTTTTTCTTCTAGACTCTGTTGCAGGGCGCGTTGCTGAGTTAAATCAGTAATAAACCCTACAAATAGAGTCTCTTCACCTGGTTGTTTCACTTCTCCAAGGCCAAGACGAATAGGAAATAAATGGCCATCTTTATGTTTTGCGCAAACATCTCTGTTGATGCCAATTACTTTTTTAAGCTCATGATTGCCACTATTTAATAAGTAATCATCATGATGTGCAGCAATTTCGTCATTCATTAAAATTTTAACGTTTTGTCCGAGAACTTCCTGTTGCTGCCAGCCAAAAATAGCTTCTGCAGATTTATTAAAGCTTAAAATTTTTCCTTTAATGTTAATAGTCACAATGCCATCAATAGCTGTACTTAAAATAGCATCTAAACGAGATTCTTCGGCAGATTTCTCCACCAACAGCATACGATAGCGAACCATTCCATTGATAATGCCTACGAGTGCAGTTAATAAAACGGTGGCAAACGCGACGCAAATAGCAATAAGTTCAATATGTGATGTATCAACGTTATCGGATAAGAGGGGCGAAGTCGCAACAAAGCGAGTCGCAGCCATTCCCATGTAATGCATACCGGCAACGGCAAAACCGAGAATAATGCTGCAAATTATTCTACTTTGAAAGTTAGATAAACGCTTAAAATGGTCACTCAAATGAAAGCGAGTGTATAAGCCTATGAATGACAGGCCAACAGCGACAACAATAGATGCAGCGAACCACCAAGGGTCATAACGTAACAATGGACTCATTTGCATCGCAGCCATGCCTGTATAATGCATGGTGCCAATACCTGCACCTAATAATACAGAACTGACTAGAAGCTTTAACGTTTTTGGGATCTGGGTATTACCCTTGCGCCGAAGAAAAGAAAATGCTGTTAAACACGCGAAAAATGCCGGTACAAACGAAAAGAATGTTAAAGTCGGATCGTAGTTAATTGTTGTGCATAGTGAAAATGCCAGCATGCCAATGAAGTGCATACTCCAAATACCACCAGATAAAACCAGTGCGCCAGTACCATTGGCGAGTTGACGGTAAGAATTAAAGTTAGTTTTATTTGCAAGATCAATAAGGTGTAAAGAAAAATAAGCGGCAAAGACGGCCGTGGTAATCGACAAAAGGACTAGAGTCGGGTCGTAGGTACCGTTTATTAATAAATCTGAACTTTGATCAGTAAGAAAAAATTCTGCTAGCATAGAATAAGTTAAAGGCTGCATGTGCTTTCAGTCTAATACAATTTAAAATTTATTAAGAGTAAAAGATGTGAAATTAATGAATTTAATTATTTTATATTAGCTATAAATGCTTAGTTTTAAATTCATGTTTTTTATCCATCACTTTTTATCACTAGATACTGTTAACGCGTCATGCGTTTGACGAATACAACAACGAATAAAGCGAGTGAAAAGCTCCCACAAAATGCTTCAACTGCTGCAATAAATCGAGAGAAACCAATAGGTGTTATGTCACCGTAACCTAGAGTCGTAAAGGTAACAACACTAAAATAAATGCTATTTAGAAATGCAAATAAATTGTCTTCAATAGAGTTAGAAAAATCTAATCTTATTAGCGTATCTTGATAATTCACCCCAAATAAAAAATAACAGAGTGCACAACAAATAATAAGCGACAAACTAAAACGAATGACATTCTCAGGCTTTTCGCCATAGCCGCATAACATATCGATAAAGCTTGAAGTTATTTGTTTACTTGAACCTTTAGGGTATTGCGCATGACGCATGCGCAATTCTTTATAAGTAAAGTTACCGGCAAGCTCAAATAGTCCTTGATTTTCAGAAGCTTTTCTTAAATTACGGTATATTTCTTCAGATTGTTCGAATAAGTCTCGTGCTTCTGAGTTGTGCTTATTCTTGCGGGCTTTAATGGCCGCCGTTTCTTGCAGTAATTGGTCGCCTAGCTCGATATTATCAATTCTGCTGTCGTTGAGTTTGATACCTAATAAGTTGGTATTTCTTAAGTCACAGTAATGCAAACTAGCACTGTGAAGGTTAGCTTTCATTAGTGAGGCATTAGCAATCTTATTATTAAATAAATGAGCGCCCGTTAAATTTGCTCGATAGAAGTTGCAGTACGAAAGGTTATAGCCCTCTTCATCATCCTGTTTGATTAAGTTAAGCCCAGAAAGATTTGCTCGCTTTAATTGTAACCCTTCTAGTAAGCCTCCTTTTTTGGCATAGCGCTCTAATTTTTGGGTTAGATCTAGCCCTGATTTATCAAATTTACTATCATGCCAAAAGCAAAATCCAGAGCCCATATCTGTTTCTTGGCACTTGTTACCTGTTGGTGAGGTATAACTACAACATGGTTTGTCAGGCATAAGGATGAAAACTTATTTGTGAGTCATCTTTATAGATTAGCAGCTATTTAGCAGGGTAAAATGGAATCTCTCATTTTTTTATTAATTGAATTGGCTTACTTTTGTTGGATTACACCCTAAAGCGCAGTAAACGCAGAACAACCGTGGCAATTAAAGTTGCTGAGCAGAAACTCACTGTGTATGCGCCTTTTTATGTTCCACAAACTGAAATAGATGCCTGGCTAAACACTAAGCAAGATTGGGTCGCTGAACAAATAGCAAAGCAATCTATGCAAGCTGAGCGTCGCCAATTGCCATTAGTAAACGCCACTATTAAGTTGTTTGGGCAAAACGTCCCAATAGTATTCGGCAAAGGCCCGAAAAACACTTGGCAACAAGATGCGCGGCCTCAGCTTACCTTACTAATATCATCACGTGTCAAACATCAAGAGGCTAACTACCTCGCTTTGCTTGAGCAGTTTATGCATGAAAAGCTTGAGAGCTATATCGAAATGCGAGTGCATGATTACTGCTTGCAAATGTCTGAGACGTTGCCTACAAAGCTTAAAATTCAACATTATAAACGTCGCTGGGGCAGTTGTAACAAACGCCGTGAGCTGACTTTTAATTTGCATTTAGCAAGTGCGCCAACCTGGGTGATTGATTATGTAGTTGTCCATGAGCTTGCGCATCTTTTACATATGAATCATAGCGCTAAGTTTTGGCAACGTGTGAGCCAGTTTTATCCAGACTATAAAAAAGCAGAGCAATGGTTAAAAGCGAATGGGAGCAGTTTGAGTTGGTAGATTAAGTTAGCGAGAGTAAAGCTAGAAAGAGTAAAGCTAGAAAGAGTAAAGCTAGAAAGAGTAAAGCTAGAAAGAGTAAAGCTAGAAAGAGTAAAGCTAGAAAGAGTAAAG
>NZ_JACSOG010000018.1:0-90483 GCF_014349195.1 Pseudoalteromonas sp. BZK2
CTTTCAATTAATAAGTTCTTTGAACAAATAGCTAGTTGTTTTTTATAGTTCTCAAGAGATTAGTTTGTTATGCGTAATTATTTTTAATGTATTACTCTAACAGTTTAGATGTTAAAGCTTTTTATATTTTTAGCATTTAAAACCTATCTCGTATATCTGCTCTGGCTTTGCTTGCACAATGCCCATTCAAAATAAACGACCTAATTTTGATAACTTTATATCTTTTCATTTGATGTTCCACATCAGAAGTAGTTCGGGGTTTTTTAAGTTATCTCTTCTTACACCTCCTAGGAAAATTCAGATTTCATGGATAAACCATTAATTAAACTTAACTTTTCATTTTCATCTTAGTAGCATATCCATACTTTAATACTAGAAGAGTTGCTCTTTTAACATTTTATGCATTTTCTTCATATTTTATAACTATAATTATTAGCAGGTCCTATGAGAAAGTTTATTTTGCTGACAATTTTTTTGTATTTGGGATGGGAATATTACGTTACAAATAATGGTGGTACATCTATTACTGAGGTAGTCAATAGCCGTGTTATAGCACCTTTAAAAGCACGCTTTAATAAGAGACAACAAAAACGCTTCTCTACTAATGAAAGTTATTTCGAATGTGATGGCAGACAATACTGTAAGCAAATGACATCCATTGAAGAAGCCTATTTTTTCAATAGGCATTGTCCAAATACTGATTTAGATAGTGATTATGATGGTGAGTTATGTGAAGGTGATCCTAGGTTTTAATTTCTATAGTTTAACTTTAATTCTAAATTCTATTTAGAATTAAAGTTTTCCTCCGCATTTACGAAAAATATGAATTTTCTTAATTCCATATCAATTACTTAGGTGTAACTTGATATAGAACAAAACTTATTTAAATAAGACTTTCCTTGTTTATTTCACAATAATAACATCGACAATAAACAATACTTTACTATTATAATTATTCTAAAAAAGTGACCAGCACTGTGAATAGCCAACTAATAAATAGCAATGAAGTTAAATTTCCTGAATCATCTATCCTATTATCAACTACAGATTTAAATAGCAATATTACTTATGCCAATGATGAATTTTGTAAAATAGCCGGATATTCCCTCGACGAAATGGTGCATAAACCTCACAATCTCGTTCGTCATTCTGATATGCCAAAGCTTGCTTTTGCTGATTTATGGCACCATCTTAAAAATGGTCAATCTTGGATGGGACCTGTTAAAAATCGATGTAAAAATGGTGATTACTACTGGGTGAATGCCTTTGTAACACCTATTAAAGATAAAACTGGTAATATCATTGAATTCCAATCAGTCAGAACCAAACAGAGTGATGAAGTTGTACAAAGAGCAACTGCTGAATATGCAAAAATAAACAACAACCAAAAGTCTCATGCTACAGCAGTAAAGTATGATGCCACTCTTTACATAAGTGCCCTGTTGCTAATTAGCTTTTTAGGCTCGCTGGCTGCCCTATTCAGTGCTGGATTTAATATTTTTAATTGTGTACTTGTACTATTTTTAGCATCAGCTAATGGGCTTATGTATTTTTGGCGCCAAAAATATTTAGCACTTATTAGTAAAGCAAAACAAGTATACGATAACCCCTTAATGGCTTACCTGTATTCTGGTACCAATGATCAATCTGGCTTTGCATATCTTGCACTTGAGATGCAAAAAGCAAAACTAAAAGCCGTTGTTGGCCGTGTGAATGATGTTAGTGTGGGTGTTAATTACAATGCCCAACATTGTGCCGAGTCTGGCCATAATGTTACGGAGCTTTTAAATAAACAAACTGACGAAGTTTCGCAAATTGTTGTAGCAACAGAACAAATGACCGCTTCTATTGATGAACTTTCGTCTAGCACGATGAAATCAAGCCAAACTGCTGAGTTAACGAATCAAGCAACAGAAGACGGTTCACTTGCTGTTAGACAAACTATAAATTCAATTAGTGAACTTGACGAAAAACTCAATGCCGCAAGCAATTATGTAGAAAACTTAATCCAAGGAAATCAAGATATTGTGGCAATTCTTTCTGAGATTAATGCCATCGCAGATCAAACTAATTTACTTGCTTTAAATGCGGCAATTGAAGCAGCCCGCGCAGGTGAGCATGGCAGAGGGTTTGCGGTTGTTGCAGGAGAAGTACGAGCTCTAGCGTCTAGAACTCAGCAATCAACAGAAGAAATTAGCAATGTATTAAATCAACTCACCCACGCTTCGAAACAAGCACAAATTGCCATGAATGACGGACTAGATTTGTCGGCCGATAGTGTTAAGCTTGCCCATCAAAGTGGCGATAGTTTAGACCATATTAAAGCGCAATCAATCAAGCTAAGTGAGCTTAATAGTGTTGTAGCCCAAGCGATAAAAGAACAGCTAACGGCAAGTCAATCGATCGCAAGAAATATAACAGCAGCTCAAGATTTTGCTCATGACTGTAAAGAGCTTGGCCAAACTTCGCAGCAACTTTGTGAAGCATTACTCAGTAAAGTGACAGAACAAACATCCTTGATTAGCCAGTTTAAGTAGTTAAAGCAAAACCACGATTATTTGATAAGGTTTATTTTCGGTGTGTGCTTATTAGTACACACCGCATCGAATGCTTCTGCTAGCCGTTCTGTTTCTTTGAATACCTGCTGCCAATATATAATTCGTGTATCAGCATCAAGTTCAGTAAAGTCTTTACGATCAGGGATTTTGCCATAAGGTAATGAAGCAACAAAGTCAGCTGATGGAGTGATCATCACTACGTTATCATAGTTACTCGGGGTAATTCCACGCTTTAGGCTCTTATCAAACCAACCTGCCTTTGGGCTATTATTAAAATGCGGATATAATATGAGCCCGTCATTATGAATACTTAAGTCAAAGTGATAATCGATAATACCGCCATCACGATACATACCAGGCGGTGTTCCTGTTATATTTTTAATACCCTGCATCACTAATGGAATAGAGCCTGAAGCAAGCAAAGCATCCGCTAAATTATGTTCGTTTAACTCTATAGTATGGGTATTGAAAGTATTATTATCGGAAAAAGATAACTGACTATCCGCAGGCTGAAATACATAACGTTCATATTGCTTACTTAACAAACGTCTACTCATTCGATTGACTAAGTAGCTTTTAGATAACCCCATTAACTGCATCACTTTGTTTTCTGATGCTGTAAAGCCATTCGATTTTGCAACTATAAAGTGGGCTTTAAAAATCGGGTTGTTAATGATTTCGTGAATACCATTTTCAGCAAATACAGTGGTTAATAACTCTCGTGCTTTTGTTGTTATTTCTTCTGGTTTTGCTTTATTCGATGAATAGCGTGTTTCAGAGTAAGACTTTGCTAATCGAGATATTGCAGCAACAGGGTCATTTTGTGCAAAACAAGCAGATCTAAATGCGCCAGCACTTGACCCTAATAAGTTTAAAGGTGTGGTACGGTCTTTAAAAAATTCACCAAATAGATATTTATCCAAACCAAATAATGTAAACCACTTGGGCCCGCCGCTTGCTCCTAAAAAGGTATTAAACAAATCGGCAGACAGGCCTTGCTCTTGAATTACTTTTGCAGCACTAGGCCCTGCATAAATATCTATCATGGTTACTTTTCTCGTTATTGTTTTAGCTTATTTGCGCCAAATCCCTTGCTCTGTTTGACCTTGAACCTGTACTTTTTCAGAATCAAAACTTGGCTCTAGCCCTACTTCACGTTGACTATGGTAGTCTTTTGTCACAGATAAGATGGTTGGCGTTAAGCGTATGATAGCGATAACGTTCACCACTGTCATTAAACCTAAAGCAATGTCTGCAAGATCCCACACTTGTTTAATGGTGGCAGATGCGCCCCAAATCATCATGGATAAATATAAACAGGTATAAATACCTCGGCCGAGTTTATTATCTAGTTTAAATAAATGTAGGTTACTTTCTGCGTAGGCATAGTTTGCAACCACAGAAGTAAACGCAAATAAGCAAATTGCAGCCGCTACAAAGTAAATGCCACCAGCGGCCATATGCGCTGTCATCGCAGATTGAGTTAAGCGTATTCCTTCCATTTCGCCGCTAATATCAATATCAGCCAATAAAATAATCACCGCCGTACAACTACACAGCACAATAGTGTCAAAAAACACCCCAAGCATTTGAATGTAACCTTGAGTGACTGGGTGGTTTGGTACTGGCGATGCACAGCCAGATGCATGTGGCACACTCCCCGCTCCGGCTTCATTTGAATAAAGCCCTCGCTGAATACCGTTTTTAATTGCGGCGCCCATAGCCCCTGCGCCTGCTTCTTGTAAGCCAAAGGCAGAAAGTAAAATATCTTCAATCATCGCAGGCACTTTACCGATATTCAATAAAGTAATAATAATGGCGGCGAGTACAAATAAAATTCCCATAACTGGCACAATGCGTTCAGCAAAGCGGGCAATAGCTTTAAAGCCACCTAAAATAATAGAGCCTGCCAGTATCGTGATCACAATACCTGAATACAGTGTTGGAATTTCAAATGCGTAATTGAGGGCATCGGTAATGGTATTCGTTTGCATGGCACTAAACGTAAAGCCATAACCAAGGAATAAGCAAAAAGCAAAACACACTGCAAGCGCTCGACTGCCTAACCCTTGCTGAATATAATAAGCAGGACCGCCTCTAAACTCGCCATTGGCATCCCTAACTTTATAGACTTGCCCAAGTACGCTTTCGGCAAAACCAGTGGCCATGCCCAAAATGGCAATCACCCACATCCAAAATATTGCGCCACTGCCCCCTAACGAAATAGCAACGGCAACCCCCGCAAGGTTACCTGTGCCCACGCGAGCTGAAAGACCAGTACATAAAGCTTGAAACGAACTAATTGAGTTTTTATCGGTGCTGCTACTCGACTTTAACAGGCTAAACATATGGCGAAACTTAACCAATTGAATCGCTTTTAGCCTTACCGAAAACCAGATACCAGCAAACAGAAGAATATAGATAAGAATTTGGCCTTCTCCCCAAAGAAGACCATTGATTGTCGATACAGCACTGTTAAACATGGCAAGCCTTTATTGTTCTTGTAGATAAAAAATCACAAAAAGTGAATAGCTAACCACTTTAACTCTATTTACAAATATCTCAAGTAGGCAATGGGATTAATTACCTGAGCCTGCTCCCAACTAATTTAGCAGTTGTTGCTCTAAAAAGGCACGACCTGCCGCTAAGCCTAATTTGTGATCATAGCGAAGATCTGAATCTGTACTACCCAGCAGTTTACTGCGTAATTTATCACCTGCAAAAATTTGTGTGATACGGGCATCACTTGGCGGGTTTGCAATGAAATCGAGTTCATCTTGATAAGCTTGTTCGTGTTGAACCAAGTAATCAATTGTTTTAGGGCAATAACCCGATACGCAAACCAGTGACTTCAATTTATTTACCCATTCAGATTGTACTTGGAAGTTTTCATCAACAGTACGAATAACCACAATATCGCGGGCACCACGATTATAGGCTTCTTTCACGGGTAAAGGTGCAGCTAGGCCACCATCTAAATACATATCATGGACTAAATCAGTATTAGAGCTTTGAATAATGGCATCGTTTGCGGCCTTGGTTGTTAACCAAGGAGTTAAGTTAACGCCATCTTTATATAAAAAGGGTAATGCACTTGATGCTTTTAACAGAGCCAACCATTGCGTATCTTCACCATTTGGGCTCAAGTAATAGGGTTTACGGTCAGCCGCGTTAGTGGTTGTGATCAACAGTTCGCGATTACCTAGGCTTTGTGTTGCTGTTTTAAAATCTAAAGCGCGATTTACTTCTTTGGTTTTATCAAAATACCAATCAAGATCGACAATGCTTTTACCAAACAGCCCGCGGCCAAGTTGAAAAAAACGTTTATGCCGCGAAAGGCCTCTGATCAGACGTTTTGCATAGCCTTTTTGACGCGCTAAATAACTTGTTAAGTTTTGTGAGCCTGCCGACGTGCCAATGAATAAATCGAATGGATCGTAATTATTTTCTAACCACGCATCGAGCACACCTGCGGTAAAAATCCCTCGTTGCCCACCACCCTCAGCGATTAATGCTGTTTTTGTTTGTGGTTCTACTGCGGCAATTGTTTGAGATTTCACGGTGCACCTTCCTAGGGTTATGGTTAATAAATGTATTGTATTAAGTTAATTTCAATCCTTAAAACGGATTATATAAATTGATTTAATCTATAAAACCGTTTAATAAATGAGTGTCAGGGCTTAAGCAATGCGCATAAAAAACTCATTACACGCATTCACTATTTGCCAAACCGTATTAGTGCATGATGCTTGCTAATATTTCCAGCGCATGTTGTCTGTCACTCAATTCATACAGGTCATTTGTAAAAATAAACTCATCAACCTGTAGCGTTTGTTTAATCATACTCAGCTTATGCTTAACGCTCGCTTGACCGCCCACAACAGAAAGTCCTAAAAAGTTTTCTACTTGCATTTTTTCTTGCGCTGTCCACAAGCCTTCCATTGTTGATACAGGCTCTTTAAGCCAAAGTGGCTTGCCGCGCATAAGTGCTAAGATACGTTGTTTCGCTGTGGTTGCTAAAAACTGTGCTTGTTCGTCGGTGTCAGCGGCAACAACGGGTAAACCAAGCATGACGTATGGCTTATCTAATACCTCGGATGGCTGAAATTCTCTGCGATACAATGCAATGGCATCTTCAACAAAGCGTGGGGCAAAATGACCCGCAAATGCATATGGCAAACCTTTTTTTGCCGCAAGCCCCGCACTATAAAGGCTTGAGCCCAGTAACCAGATTGGTACATTTGTATCTTCACCTGGGATTGCGCGTACTGGAGAGTCACCTTTATATGGACCAAGTAAAGCTTGCAGCTCCGTTACTTCATCATTGAAGCGCTCAGCGCGTTGTTCGTCACGGCGCAAAGCTCGGCTGGTAATTGGGTCACTGCCTGGTGCTCGGCCTAAACCTAAATCAATGCGACCGGGGTATAAACTCTCTAGGGTGCCAAATTGCTCAGCAACCACCAGCGGTGGATGGTTAGGTAACATCACCCCACCTGCACCTACGCGGATATTCTGAGTTTTACCTGCGATATGACCTATCAGTACTGAAGTTGCGGCGCACACGATACCGCGCATATTATGATGCTCTGCCATCCAAAACCGATTAAAACCCAGTTTGTCGGCTGTTTGTGCATAGGTAACACTGTTAGCTAGTGTTTGCGAAACGGTTTCGTGCTCTTTCATTGGGCTCAATTCAAGCAATGAAAAAGGTGTATTGCTAAGGTCTGACATTCGCTCTCCAAAATTTAACTCTTTATAATTAGTTAATGAGAGCGAATGGCTATTTTTCAAATGCTAATTAGGCACGGCTTTGTTGCTGTTTTTCCACCTTTAGGCCATCGGCGTCAATACCACGCTTCCAATAGGCTGATGCAACAATGTGTTCACGATCAATTTCAAAACTGCTTGTTACTAAACGGCGAATTGCTTTTACCAAGTTTGCTTCTAGTGCCATAAACACCATAGGTTGCGTGTTATAGCCAGCACATAAGCGTGTTACTTGGTCGAGAAGATCTGTTTCTGGCTCATCTGTAACTAACCATTCAACACTATGTTGGCTGTGTGCCTTAATTTGCTCAAGCTCAATGATGTCGGCTTTATCAGCAACATGAATAATGACATCAACAGTGGCATCTTGTGGCAGGGCTTGTAAGTAGCCATTGATTGCATTTACTGAAGTTAAATCTGCCAGCATTAAATAATGTGTTTGTGTAAAATCAGTGAGTTTTTTAGGGCCAGGGCCTGCTATACCTACCTCGTCGCCTACACACGCATTTTGTGCCCAGTTGGTTGCCACGCCTTGATGTTGGTTAACCACAAAATCGAGGGTAATTGCACCGTTAGCAGGGTTGATATCACGAATAGTGTAAGAGCGCATTAATGCAGGATGCTCAGCGTGTAAATCAAGTTCAACCTTAGATTCACCGGCATGCGGGAGTAATACCTTTACGTACGCACCTTTTGCATCTTGCGGGAAGTCAGCAAACTCGTCTGAGCCAACAACAATTCTTTGTAGATGCGGGGAAATACGTGTAGTACTTAATACGTTTGCACGACGAACTTTTCTAGCCATCTTTCTCTCCTAGCTGGTTAAATTGCACAACGCCCCGATAGTTGATATAGTCAACTATACGCTTTTGATTGACTTTGTCAACTAAATCCACCAACTGAACTTAGGTGAACCATGCCACAAACCTCGCTTTCTTCTGCTTTATTTACACTGGCACAAAGTTACCGTGTCACTGTACGCGAAGCCATTAACGCCAACGAGCTTGGCCTTAATGCGCTGCATGTACGCTGTTTACATATCATTGCCGAAACACAGCACTGTACCGCCAATGATATTGTTACCAAAACAGGGCGTGATAAAGCACAAATAGCACGCTTAGTAAAAGAGCTTATAAAGCTTGAACTGGTTTCTAAATGTGCCGACGAAAATGACAAACGCTGTTTAATTTTATCCTTTACTGATCAAGGTAACGCCCTGTTCTCGCGCTTAGAAGTTGCAGAGCAAGAGGTTGATGCCAAACTTTGCCACGGTTTAACTGATCAGCAAGTACGTGATTTCATTGCTATTGCCACAACTATGATCGAAAATATCAATCACAACACGCCGTGATCTTATTGGCAAGATAACCACAAACCACTATACTGTATGAATGTACAGTATAGTGGTTTTGTTATGCGTGTTATTCCTATTTATATCGAAGCTGGCGTATGTGGTTTTGAATCACCGGCAGCACAATACAAAGAACTAGGTCTATCATTAGATCAGCTATTAATTAAACACCCTGATGCAACATTTATTGGTATTGCCTCTGGCGAATCAATGCAAGGTGTGGGGATTTTTGATGGTGACTTATTACTGGTTGACCGCGCCGAAGATGTTAAAAATGGCGATGTCATTGTCGCGAATCTAAATGGTTTATTTGTTTGTAAGCTATTAGATAAACACAATGCTCAGTTATTATCAGCCTCGCCTAAATACCCCGCGGTGCAACTACGCCAATCGGATGAATTTCAGTTAGAAGGCGTGGTTACTCGCTCAATTCGCTTACATCGCAGTAGTAAAGAGCTATTAGCATGTACGCCTTAGTCGATGCTGTGGCCTTTTATGCCAGCGCCGAAAAAGTATTTGATCCGGCTATTCGTAGTAAACCTGTTGTGGTGCTCACCAACAACGATGGCTGTATTTGTGCCGTGTGCCCTATTGCACGAAAGCTGGCTATTCCAAAATTTCAGCCTTATTTTCAAGTAAAGAAAATACTCGAAGATAACCAAGTGGTGATCCGCTCATCTAACTATGAGCTGTATGCGGATTTAAGCGAGCGAATGATGAACGTGATTGGCCGCTTTTGCGATAATCAGCACATATATTCTATTGATGAATCATTTTTAAACTTTACTGGTTTCAATAAGCTTATTCACGACTGGCATCGTTATGGCCATGATATTCGCCGTACCGTATGGCGCGAAACAAAGCTACCTGTTGGGGTTGGATTTGGCCCAACAGCCACCCTTGCCAAAGCCGCCAATCATGCAGCTAAAAAACTCCCCGGCTTTGATGGCGTTGCAGTGATTGACTCAGAAGCTTCACGGATAACCATTTTAAAAGCCATGGACGTACAAGATATTTGGGGCGTTGGTCGACGCTTAGCTAAAAAACTCAAAGCAATGAATATCAATACGGCTTTTGATTTAGCCGAGCAAGATCCACGAAAAATGAAACGCCTGTTTAGTATTGTATTAGAGCGCACAGTGAACGAGTTACGCGGAAAAAGCTGCTTAGCCTGGGATGAAGTACGCCAAGACAAAAAAGAAATTTTTTCGACCCGCAGTTTTGGAGAGCGTATCACTGACGCCACCGCGCTGAAAACGGCACTGATCAATCATTGTGTCATTGTAGCAAGAAAACTACGTGCGCAAGGTTCACACACTCAACGCTTATTAATGTTTGTGGCCAGCTCTCCTCATCAAGATGGCTATTATAAAAAGTCCTATATTTATGAGTTTAGTGTCGCCACCGCCGATAGTTGCGTGTTTGCCAATGCTATCAGCGAGGTATTTGATCATCTCTATAAACCCGGGATACGATTTTATAAATGTGGTGTAGGTGCCCTAGAGTTATCGAGCCACATATTTCAGCAACCTGATTTATTTCAAGCACCTATCGATAACCCTAAACTGATGCAGTGTCTTGATAGCATTAACACCCGTTATGGCGTGGGTACCCTTGCCATAGCCAGCGAAACTCCTACGAGCCGTTGGCATATGAAACGCGCGTACTTATCGCCTCATTACACAACCCGCTGGCATAACCTACCGAAAATACATTGTTAAAAGTCTGCCTGCTTAGCATTTAATAAACTACATAAATCCTTAGGGGCCAATGCAATCTCAAGACCTCGCTTACCAGCTGAAACATACATCACGTCAAAGTTATCAGCAGATTGATGCACATAGGTATTAAGGCGCTTTTTCTGACCTAGCGGACTCACCCCCCCTAAAATATAACCTGTCGTGTTTTCGACTTTTTGTTGTGGAGCCATCTGCACTTTTTTAACCTTTGCCGCCTTTGCTAGCATTTTCAAGTTAACTTGCTGGCTCACTGGCACAATAGCAACCAAAAGCTGATGCTCAGTATCTTCAAGTACTAAAGTTTTAAATACTTGCTCAGCAGGGAGTTTTAGCTTCTCAACCGCTTCAAGGCCAAACTGTTGCTTTGAAGGATCATGTTGATAGCTGAGCACATCAAAATTAATACCTTTCTTTTGTAATAAATTAATAGCCGGTGTCATTACTTCTTCCAAATACTGAATGCTGAACGATAAAAAACATAACGTGAACGGTAGTCTAAAAGCAATTAATCAAAACCTACAATCGTACTAATTTAAGTAAAATGAACTACACTTAAGTGATAGACACTACGCAAGGTAAAGAACATGTCTAGAGCTAATAGCCTATATCTGGTTAAGCAGTTACTTATCATACTCACCCTGTTGTATACGATTAATTTTATCTGCAACGAATACTTAGCGTGGAACTCCTCTATTGATTGCCAAAATAAATGTCAAACACTTGGTCTAAATAAAGGGAAGATTCAAAAAACGGTATTCTCTGATGATGTAACATTGTGCAGATGTCTTGATGATTCTGCCTATTATGTTGTATTAGATTAAATCTGAAAATGCCGATTAGGAATAGGGTCAATTTAACGTATTATAAATTAGGTATTAATTTAACAAAGGAAGATAGATGTTTTTAGACTACTTTGCACTGGTCATGCTAGTGTTTGTAACGGTAGTAATATTTTATGGTGTTATTGCCATTCACGATATTCCCTACGAAATTGCCAAAAAACGTAATCACCCTCACCAAGATGCCATCCATTATGCAGGCTGGGTTAGCCTGTTTACCCTACATGTGCTGTGGCCATTTTTATGGGTTTGGGCGACATTATGGCGTGATGACCGCGGCTGGGGGTTTAACCAAATTCAAAAGGAACAAGAAGACTTAGCAGAAAAAGTAGCTAGCCTGACAGCCACGGTTGCAGCACTACAAGCACAAATAAATGCTCAATCGAATAATAAAGAGAAATAGACTATGGATTTGTTATTAATACTCACTTATACCGCATTGTGCATTGGTATCTTTAAAGTGTTTAAAATCCCACTTAATAAATGGACAGTACCCACCGCGGTACTCGGTGGTGTGGTACTGATAGGCGCTTTAATCCTATTAATGAACTACAATCATCCACATTCAAATATGGCCAGCAGTGCCTATGTCACAACACCCATTGTGCCAAATGTACGTGGTACCGTTGAAGAGGTTGCAGTAAAGCCAAATCAGCCGGTTAAAAAAGGTGACTTATTGTTTCGCATAGACGATACCTTATATCGAGCCAAACTAAATCAAGCGATTGCCGCTTTGCAGGATGCAAAACAGTCAGTGCTCGGTTTAGAAGCGAGCTATAAATCAGCACAAGCCAGTGCCCTAATGGCTAAAGCTGAATATGATCGTAGCAAGAAAGAATACGAACGTTATGAAAAAGGCGCAAAAAGCGGTGCTTACTCAAAAGGCCAAGTTGATAATAAATTAGGTGTCTATTTAGCAGCAAAGGCAAGTTACGAAGCAGCACAGGCCGAAGAGTTACGTCAAAAACTTGCATTTGAGTCTGAAATAAACGGTGAGCAAACTAAAATTGCCGCAGCTCGCGCTAATTTAGAGCAAGCTCAATTTAACTTAGACAGCACAAGCGTTTATGCACCTACCGATGGCTATGTAACACAACTAACATTACGCCCTGGGATGATTGCAGTACCAATGCCATTACGCCCAGTAATGACCTTTGTGCACAAAGAAGATACCGTTTACGTCGCTGCATTTAGACAAAATTCACTATTAAGACTCGAACCAGGCTACAAAGCAGACTTTATCTTTAAAGCTATTCCTGGCAAAACCTTTGCAGGCGAAGTAATCGATGTATTACCTGCGATTGGTGAAGGGCAAGTACAAGCACAAGGCACACTGATGGGCACTGAGTTTTTTGCTCGTCAAGGGCGCGCAATTGTCACCTTAAAGATCACCGATGACATGAGTGAATATCACCTGCCACAAGGAACAAGCACAGAAGTTGCAGTTTATTCAGAACACTTCGAACACGTATCAGTGATGCGTAAAGTATTGATCAGAATGAAAAGTTGGCAAAACTACCTATTCTTAGATCATTAAGGCATAAAAAAGGCGCTTATCAGCGCCTTTTTATTCTCGAACTCAAGTTACTTAACTAGAAGTTACTTAGTTAGGTCATCGAAGAATTTCTTCACACCATCAAAGAAACCTTTTTCTTTTGGACGGTTTTTAGAGCCATCTTTACCCATGCTTTGCTCAAGCTCTTCAAGCAATTCACGTTGACGGTCATTTAGATTCACTGGCGTTTCAATAACCACTTTACAGATCAAGTCACCTTGAGCGCCACTACGTACAGACTTAACACCTTTACCACGCATACGGAACATCTTGCCCGTTTGGCTTTCTGATGGGATCTTCAGTTTTGCACGACCATCCAGTGTCGGCACTTCAATTTCGCCACCCAGTGCTGCTGTCGTAAAGCTAATTGGAACTTCACAATACAGATTATTACCATCACGTTGGAAAATCGGGTGTTCACGAACAGAAACCTGAACGTATAAATCACCTGCTGGTGCACCATGCATGCCCGCTTCACCTTCGCCTGATAGACGAATACGGTCACCTGTATCAACACCCGCTGGGATCTTCACTGATAAGGTCTTAGTTTTTTCTACGCGACCTTGACCATGACAGCTGTCACATGGATCAGAAATAATTTGACCTGTGCCCTGACACGTAGGACAAGTTTGCTGAACCGCGAAGAAACCTTGGCGCATTTGTACTTGACCAGCACCATGACAGGTAGTACATGTTTTTGGTTTAGAACCCGCTTTTGCACCGCTACCATCACATGGCTTACAGCTAACCCAAGTTGGTACTTTAATTTCGACATCTTTACCACGAACGGCCTCTTCAAGGCTTAAATCCATGTTGTAACGTAAGTCCGAACCACGTTGTTGACGCGATTGACGACGACCACCGCCACCACCAAAGATATCTCCAAACACATCACCGAAAATATCACCAAAATCACCATGACCGCCGCCGAAGCCACCGCCATGACCGCCACCACCTTGTTCAAAGGCTGCGTGACCATATTGATCATACATCTGACGTTTTTGGTCATCAGTGAGTACTTCGTAGGCTTCTTTTACTTCCTTGAATTTAGACTCAAGTTCTTTATCGCCTGCGGTACGGTCTGGATGATATTTCATCGCTAAGCGCTTATACGCTTTTTTTATGTCTCGTTCGCTGGCATCTTTGCTCACGCCGAGAACTTCATAATAATCGCTTTTTGACATATCTATCACACTACTCTTTTTACTGCAGTTACACTGCGTAAGGTAAGTCGAACGACTTTACCGTTTATATACATGCAAAAGGCGCGTCAAGCGAAATCGCTGGCGCGCCTCAATCATTTCATCCTAACTTAATTGGCTAAACAAAGCAGCCATTAATGCGTTAGGCAGAAGCGAAACAAGCAATTACTTGTCGTCTTTCACTTCTTCGAACTCTGCATCAACAACATCGTCGTCTTGTTTTGCAGAAGATTGTTGTGCACCTGCATCCGCACCACCTTGTTGTTGCTGTGCTTTAGCTTGTGCAATTTCCATTAGCTTTTGTGACTTCTCAGCAAGAGCTTGAGTTTTCGCTTCAATCTCTTCTTTGTTATCACCTTTAATCGCCGCTTCTAACTCAGTAAGCGCAGCTTCGATTGCTTCTTTATCTTCTGCAGGTAATGCATCACCCGCTTCTTCGATTTGCTTACGTGTACCGTGAACCATTGCATCAGCTTGGTTACGAGTTGCTACTAGCTCTTCGAATTTCTTATCTTCTTCAGCGTGCGCTTCAGCATCACGAACCATTTTTTCAACTTCATCGTCGCTTAGACCTGAAGAAGCTTGGATTGTGATCTTCTGCTCTTTACCTGTATCTTTATCTTTAGCAGATACATGTAAGATACCGTCCGCATCTACGTCAAATGTTACTTCGATTTGTGGCGTACCACGTTGTGCTGGGCGAATACCTTCTAGGTTAAATTGACCTAGTGATTTGTTATCGCTTGCACGCTTACGCTCACCTTGTAGTACGTGAATCGTTACCGCTGATTGGTTGTCTTCAGCTGTTGAGAAAACTTGTGATTTCTTAGTAGGAATCGTCGTGTTTTTCTCGATTAGCGCAGTCATTACTTGACCCATAGTCTCGATACCTAGTGATAACGGAGATACATCAAGTAGAAGTACGTCTTTAACGTCACCAGCTAATACACCACCTTGAATCGCTGCACCTACTGCAACTGCTTCATCAGGGTTAACATCTTTACGTGGCTCTTTACCAAAGAACTCTGCAACTGTTTTTTGAACTAGAGGCATACGTGTTTGACCACCAACAAGGATGATGTCATTTACGTCGCTTACTGATAAATCAGCATCAGCTAGTGCACGCTTAAGTGGCTCAATTGACTTAGTTACTAAGTCTTCAACAAGTGACTCAAGTTTTGCACGAGTAACTTTCACGTTCATGTGCTTAGGACCTGTTGCGTCAGCAGTCACGTACGGTAAGTTAACTTCTGTTTGTTGTGCAGAAGAAAGTTCAATTTTCGCTTTTTCAGCAGCTTCTTTAACTCGTTGCATTGCAAGCGGGTCGTTTTTAAGGTCGATACCTTGATCTTTCTTAAACTCTTCAACTAAGTAGTTGATAACACGGTTATCGAAATCTTCACCACCTAAGTGAGTGTCACCGTTAGTTGCTAACACTTCAAACGTGTGCTCGCCTTCAACTTCGTCGATTTCGATGATAGAGATATCGAAAGTACCACCACCTAAGTCGTATACTGCAACAACGTTTTCACCTTTATTTTTGTCCATGCCGTATGCAAGTGCAGCGGCAGTTGGCTCATTGATAATACGTTTAACTTCAAGACCAGCAATACGACCAGCATCTTTAGTCGCTTGACGTTGTGAGTCATTGAAGTATGCAGGTACTGTAATTACTGCTTCAGTAACCGCTTCACCTAGGAAGTCTTCTGCTGTTTTCTTCATTTTTTTCAGCACTTCTGCTGAAATTTGTGGTGCAGCACGTTTCTCGCCACGCGCTTCAACCCATGCATCACCGTTATCAGCTTTTACAATTTTAAAAGGCATGATACCGATATCACGTTGTACTTCTTCGTCTTCAAAACGACGACCAATTAAACGCTTGATTGCAAATAATGTGTTAGTTGGGTTAGTTACTGCTTGGCGTTTTGCAGGTTGACCAACTAATGTTTCACCGTCTTGCGTGTATGCAATGATCGATGGTGTTGTGCGATCGCCTTCCGCGTTTTCGATAACGCGTGCTTTATCACCGTCTAGTACTGCTACACAAGAGTTAGTAGTACCTAAATCGATTCCAATAATTCTACCCATGAATCTTCTCCAACTTCAAAATTCGTTAATACGTTCGATGACTAGTAAATAGGGATGCAGGAAACTGAATTCAACTATAAAAATGAAAAATTTTACTTTTTTTTGAAATTTTTTTTGAAATGCATGTTTTTTCCTCAAAAAGCACTGTATTTGTACGCCTATTGCGGAATAAACAAACTGGTCTGATGACTTTGGCTGTGCTATAACCTAAACCATAACAATAAACGTTAAGGAAAATTATGCATTTTGATCAATTACTCGCCATGGCAGCTGAACTTGGTAAAGACAAAACAAAAGTAATGCAGTTTCCAGAAAACTGGTGCCAAGGCCGCACTGCATTTGGTGGTTTATCTGCAGCTTTATTATATCAAGCTATACGGCAGCATATCGATAACTCTCGCCGTTTATTATCTTTAAGTACTAACTTTGTTGGCCCGTTAATCGCTGACAATGATTTTTCAATCGACGTTGAAGTCTTACGTGAAGGAAAAAACAGTGCGCAGGTACTGGCAAAAGTGATTCAAAATGGCGATGTTTGTGTTATTACACAAGCCTGTTTTGGGGCTGAGCGTCAATCAAGTGTACAAGTAGATGTCACTAAAACCATGCAGCTAAAACCCGTTGATGAACGTTTTACCCTACCTTATAAAGAAGGCGTGATGCCGGCATTTTTCCAGCACGTTGCACTGTGTTTGCAAGACGGCAATATGCCTTTCTCTGGAGCAGACACCTCACATTTAGGTGGTTGGATGAAATTCAAACATGTACCAGAGCAAATGAGTGAAGCGCATATCATTGCTTTAACAGATGCATGGCCACCGACTCTATTACAAATGTACAAGCAACCTGCACCAGCAAGTAGTATGTCATGGTACATAGAATTTGTAGAAGAACCTGCAATTGCCCATGATGCTTGGATTGGCTACGAGGCTGTTACCCATCATAGTAAAGATGGCTATGGTCTTGAAGATGGCTGTATTTGGAGTGAAGACGGTAAGCTAATTGCATTGAGCCGCCAAACTGTTGCGTTATTCGCGTAACTCTGGCTCTGAAAGCTGCGCGTACTCAGTACCATCAAGGCGAATAATTGCTTGGTATTCGCCTGATTCTATGATCTCACCAAGACCCAAATTAAACGTGTTTTTTAACGTTTTACTGTAAAAAAACGCAGGTCTTGGTGCTTCTTTAAAGATTGCATGCACAATAAAAGGTTTTACCTCAGCGCTTTGTTTATATTTTTCTAAATAATATAAAAACACCCGGCGCTCTAAAATAATAACATCAACCCAGCCCTTCATAAGGTGATCAACTTGCGCTTTTTGGTTAACCACTTCTTCGTAAGAGCGTAAAATATTGGTAACCGATTTAAAAGGTGCTTCAATAAAATTAGTTGCGTTCTGAAAGGCAAGTACACTTTTACCTGCTAAATCATAGATAGTGCTAATTTTTAAATCTCTGTTAGCAAGGCTGACCGCGACATTTTGATAGCGCAGTAGTTCATCACTTTTATAAACATGTGGAGTGAGAACTGGAGGAAAGTTTAATGCAATATCAACCTCTCCCTGCATAAGCTGTTGCTCTGCACGTTTATTAGACATGTAATGAATATGAATATTAGAGATGCCTTGTGACTTAAAAGCTGCTTTTAAAATTTCAAGTTGAATACCGCTATTGGTATCTTCGATAACATAAGGAGGTAAAGAGGCGCTTGCAGCAACAACAATAGGTTGTTGTATATTTGGCTCAGATAAACACTCACCTTTAACACTAATAAACAACATTAAAAGGGTAAATAATTGCTTCACTAATCACCATAATGAATTAAATGTATTAAAAAGCGTAATCGCTTTGTACAAATATTAGCTTATATTAAACAATGCTGCATTTGTATTTATGCAGTATTTGGTGCAAACTTAACTAAGTTCTTGTTTATGAGACCCTAAGTTTGCAAACAGCCTGCCCTAGTTGTGATCTGGTCGTTGAGATCCCACATTTAAATGCAAAACAAGTAGCGCTTTGCCCACATTGCAATACTAAGTTATCAACATCACAAGCCTGCCAAGACAGTACAGTGGTCGCATTGAGCTTAAGCGCAATAGTCATGCTTTTAAGCAGTATGTTTTATCCTTTTTTATCTTTCACGAGTAGCGGTATTACACAAACCATTACGCTTCCTGATGCTGCGCGTATTTTATTCAATTACGATAACGATTTTTTGGGTCTATTTATTGACATAAGCATCATAGGCTTACCTATGTTGTTATTACTATTGATTATTCCGCTACATTTAGGTGTATTAAAAGTACTACCTTATTTGTGGGGCAAAAGATTGTTAAAAACCACCTTTGCTTTAGAGCCTTGGATCATGTCCGAGATTTTCTTAATCGGGGTGATGGTCAGCATGGTCAAAATAATGTCAATGGCAGACATTGAATTTGGTGTAAGCTTTTGGTCCTATGTGGCATTTGTGGTTCTATATGTAGCAACCATGGCGAAGTTAAATAAACACTATCTTTGGAAGCAATTAAGAGAGCCCGCATATATAGATCAAACAATTGCAAACACACGAGCTATCGATCAAGGACTGCGTGCTTGTCATGTTTGTGGCCAATTATGTAATACTGAAATTTGCTCGCGATGTGACACAAAAACCTTTACCCGCAATCCTTATAGTGTACAAAAAGCGTTTGCTTGGTTGATCACATCTGTCGCTTGCTACATCCCAGCCAACATCTACCCAATTATGTATACCACCAGCCTAGGTGATGAAATGCCTTCTACGATTATTGGTGGTGTGATGATTTTGTGGAATAGTGGTTCTTATCCAATAGCCATGATCATATTTTTGGCCAGTGTAGTTGTTCCCCTTGCCAAAGCGCTAATCTTAAGTTTTTTATGCTATATGGTGATGAAGCCTGCAAATAGACAAACAAAAGGCTATACACGTATCTACCTATTAACTGAATTTATAGGTAAATGGTCAATGATTGATGTATTTGTTGTCGCGATTCTAGTAGCCTTAGTACAACTAGGAAATTTAATGTCTGTGACACCAGGCATCGGCACAATATTTTTTACCACTATGGTAATTTGCCAAATGTTGGCAGCCCATGCATTTGATCCACGCTTACTGTGGGACAGCCCTGCTAATTTAAAGAAAGTAAAACAAGAGACTCTGGCATGAGCGAAAACGCTAAAATAAAATCAGCGCCAAATATTTCGGCTATTTGGATAATTCCGTTAATAGCCCTACTAATAGGCGCATGGATGTTATACCAGTATCAGGCAAATAAAGGCACCACTATCTTTATAAAAATGCCTCATGCGGAAGGTATCGTTGCTGGCAAAACTGAAATAAAAGTACGTAGTGTAAAAATCGGCCAAATTAATCATGTACGTCTGTCAGATCAGCAAAATAGTGTAATTGCAAGAGCTCAAATCGATAAACACTATGATGACCTATTAACTGACGATGCAAAAATTTGGGTCGTTAAACCACGAATTGATGATACAGGTATTACTGGAATGAGCACTCTGCTCTCAGGCGTATACTTAGAATTTGCACCGGGTGAAAGCAAGAAGCTAGCGGATAAGTTTGAACTTCAGGATGAACCCGCATTAATTGGCAATGATGTTAAAGGTGGTCGTTTCACACTGCTTAGCTATAACGCTGAAGTACTTGATGTAAGTACGGGTATTTATTTCAAAGATTACAAAATTGGCCAAATAGAAACTGCAACCTTTGACTGGAAAAATCAGGCCATGAAATATGGCATTTTCATTAATGAGCCTTATCAAAATTTAATTACCTTAAATTCTATATTTTGGGTGAACTCAGGTATCGAAATAGACCTATCAGCTGATGGAATTAATGTAAATACAGGTTCATTAAGTAAGTTACTCAAAGGTGGAATTTCTGTAGGTATACCTGAGCAGCAATCTCCTGGTGAAGTCGCAACTAATGGACACAGTTTTTCATTAAGTAATAGTTATAAAGCCGCGTTAGAAGAGCGCTTTTATGACTTTGATTATTACTTAATCGATTTTGAGCAATCAATTCGTGGGTTAAGAGCTGGGGCACCTGTTGAATACCGTGGTATGCGTATTGGTAGTGTGGTTGAAGCACCAGCAAGTGTCATGATCGACGGCAAGCCTGCACACTTTAGAACTGACAATACCGCAGTACCTGCCCTTATTAAAATTGAATATGGTCGTCTTTACCACGACAGTACAGCTGCACGCGAGTTTTGGCATTCAAGCTTAGATAACTGGATTAAAAATGGCCTTAGAGCCTCTTTAAAGCCAGGAAACTTACTTACCGGCGCCGTATACGTTGACTTAGACATTTATGATAACGCGGAACCTGCCGAATTAAAGACTATAGCCGATTATACCGTATTCCCAAGTGTATCGAGTGGTATTACGGTCATAGCTGACCAAGTATCCGATGTGTTAAATAAAGTGAACAACCTTAAGATAGAAGACAGCTTGGCACAAATGCAAACTACGTTTTCTGAGTACCAAGAACTTGCTCATGACATGCGAGAATTGATCAATAAACAAGATACCCAAGATTTACCCGGTGATATAAATCGCAACTTTGCTGAAATGACTAAAAGCATGCAACAGTTCGATAAAACCATGAAACAATTTGAAAAAACCATGGCAAGTTACGAACAGGGTTCGGCTTTCCATCAGCAGTTACAAACCACCTTGTCCGAATTTAAACGTTTAAGTGAAGAGCTACAACCACTTACACGTGGCTTAAACCAGCAACCTAATATGTTGATATTTGATAAAGAACTACCCGCAGATCCAACGCCGAGGAAACAATAATGAACTATAAACGCTGTGTTTCAATCGCAGCAGTGCTGTTACTTTCGGCCTGCAGTCAGACGTCATTCTCAACTATTGAGTATTATCAATTCTCACAGCCAATCGTGAATATGCAGCGGTTAGCTGAAAATACGCAAGCTCAGCTAAGGATCAACACAGTACAATTACGTGGTGCGCTTAATAATCGTGGCATTGCTATGGTACTCGAAAACAACCGAGTCAATGCTGCTAACTACCATTTATGGAGTGAATCACCCGATTTAATGTTAACAGCGAGTGCCCATCAACAGTTATACACCGAACTAGATAATTGGATGGTAATAAAAGGTTTACCGGTGATCACCGATTTAGATCAACAAAGCTATTATGAATTAGAATATGAGCTACATCACTTTAATGGCGATGAGCAAGGCAATGCCAACATTGCAGGGCTTTGGCGTTTGTACTATACAAGCCCTAAATCGGGCCGAAAGTTAAAAGCGGTTAATTACTTCAATGAGCTTACACCATTACAAGCAAGTGATTACGAAGGGCTTGTCGCGACACTTGAGTCAACATGGTTAAAGGTAAACAAACAAGTTGCAAACGAAGTATCAAAGCTTACTCTTTAAAAAGAGTTTTAGAGGCTGATTGTCATCGTTAATGATGACATCGCCTATGAACTCAAAGCCAAGTTTCTGTAACACCTTTTGTGAGCCAATATTTGTTGGTGAGGTTATTGCTGCAAGTACACCAAGCTCTAATACGTGTTTTTTTACCATCAATAACCTAGCAGCAGATGTAATAATACCCTTACCTTCATAGTTAGCTAACAAGGCAAATCCTAAATCGGGGATAGCTAACGCATCGCGCTGAAAGAGCCCCACCATTCCAACCGGTGTATCATCAGCTAAACAAACAATATAACTGCCAAAGCCAAATTGCTGGTGGCTATTTATAAACGTTTGTTGAATATAATGCTCAGCTTGTGCGGGCGTATTAATGTTTTTATTACCTATGTGCTCTAAAAATGTTGCTTGGTTTAAAAGCTCAACGATAAAGCTCGAATCATCTGGCTGCCCAGCGCGCAAATATATATCTAACATTTATTAAAACACCTTACTCACGACATCATTGGTAAAATTAAGGCAATCAAGAACCCGCTCTTTTTGTACTTTAGATAACTCATCAATATCGAAATAGTCATACTCTGTGTGCTCATCGCTCAACATTATCTCAGCGTCCTCAGCCATATGAGCACGGAAAATAAACGCATGAGAGTTAAACGCGGTGTGATAATAAACGCCACTTAAATAAGCGATATCTACATCACAATTAAGTTCTTCTTGGCATTCGCGAAGTAACGCTTGATGAATGGTTTCACCTTTATCTAAAGCGCCGCCAGGTAGCCCCCAACTTTTTTGACCGTAATCAGCTTTTAGTAATAACACCTGACCTTGGTTGTTGGTGATAACCGCATGGCTACTGAGTCTGTAAGTATCTGAAAATGCCATAATCCCTTTGCTCAATTAATAAAAAGTGACGTTATAGATGAGTGTAAAATAATTATCATCGCAATTAAAATTGTTATTGACTAAATTAATATTCAGGATTATTTTTCTTGCGATGTTTTGGGCAAAACAAAAGCAGTATACCCTCTATACTGTCTGGCGCCAGCCAACGCAGGCACTTTCCCTAAAGGGTCCATAAAAGTGTGTTCGCGTAAAGCAGTTAATTGAGTCAATAGACTTTTGATTTCTCTAAGCAATCTCGATTGCTTAACTGTGTGAAAATTATAATGCAAGAACCTTCTGCGTTAAGTTTACTGCCGCCAGTATTGGTGGTGGTTTTGGCCGTATTTTTACGCCGCCCTATTTTATCTTTACTGATTGGTGCTTTATTTGGTTTAGCCATGCTAGGTCCGACCGCTGTGTTAGCCAATTTTGCTGATATTTCATTAAAAGTAATGCAAGACGAAACCATTGCCTGGCTAATTCTAGTCTGTGGTGGATTTGGTGCATTAATCGCTTTATTAGTGAGAACCGGGGGTGCAAGTGCATTCGCCGAATTAGCGTTAAAATTTGCCAAAGGCCAGCGTTCATCGTTAGTAATGACCTTTGTGCTAGGTGTAATTATTTTTATCGATGATTACCTAAATGCATTAACCGTCGGTGAAACTATGAAGCGTATCACCGATAAGTTTAAAATTAGCCGCGAAATGCTCGCTTATGTTGTTGACTCAACGGCTGCGCCTATTTGTGTGCTTGTACCACTCTCTACATGGGCCGTTTTTTTTGGTGGCTTGTTAGTTGATAATAATGTTGCACCAGAAGGTCAAGGTATTGCTGTATATATCCAAGCAATACCTTACATGTTATATGCTTGGTTTGCAGTCATTGTGGTATTACTAGTTAGCTTAAATGTCATTCCTGCTTTTGGTCCGATGAAAAAAGCACAACTACGTGCCATGAATAATCAAATCGAAATATCAAATAGCCAGTACACAGATGTTCAAACAGCGGATGAATACGCAGTAAAAGCAGCAGAAGAAAACTTTGAAACAGCCGCTTCAAACGGCAAACTCTATAACTTTTTAGTACCTATAGTTTTACTTGTTACGTTTACTGTTTACTTTGACATTGACGTCTATAAAGGGCTGCTGGCAACCTTTACCGTTGTTTTGCCTTTTTATATGTTACAAAAGTTGATGACATTGTCAGAACTCGTTGAGCGTATGCTCGATGGTTTTAAAAGCATGATACCCGCTATAGGAACTGTGGTTGCAGCATTTATATTTAAAGATGTGTGTGACCAATTAATGCTACCGCAATATGTCATAAATACCTTGAGCCCTTATATGACAGCACAGTACTTACCAGCCGTGGTGTTTTTAGCAATGGCAGTCCTTGCTTTTGCAACGGGTTCAAGCTGGGGGATTTTCGCAGTAACTATTCCTATTGTAATGCCACTGGCTTACGCAATTGATGCCAATATTCCTTTAGTGATTGGTGCTTTGTTATCGGCGTCGTCATTTGGTAGTCAAGCGTGCTTCTATTCAGATTCCACCGTACTTGCTGCACAAGGCTCAGGGTGTGATTTAGTCAGCCATGCTATCACGCAACTGCCTTATACCTTACTTGCTGCAACGGCTGCATTTATAGGATTTTTGCTTATCGCATAAATCAAAAAGCCCAAGCAATAGCTTGGGCTTTTGTTTATCAACTATTAAATTAGTTTTGGAATTTAATGCCTTTGTAAAAACTTTCTAAGTTTTCAACTTTTGTTTGGCTTTTCAGATCTGCAAATGGCTTGTCTGCAAACTTACTACCACGCATTTGAATGTTTAAACGCGCAGCTTCACTATTGAGCATCGTTTTCTTGTAATAATCTTTCAGATCAGCCAAGGTTACTTTTTCAACTTCAGCGATAAGCTTTTCTTTAGAGTCAAACTTAAAGTTCTCACGATACCAGTCTGTAATAAGTGGCGACATTTCATCACTTAAATTCTTAGGTTGCTCTTTTAAAGACACAAGCGTTGCATTTTTAAGTTGTGCAAATGTTTCTTCTGTCATGTTATCAAGCTCAACTGCGTATTGCTTTTTAAACTCATCAAAGCGCGCCTGCATCTCTTTAGGACCTTTAACCGGTGTTTGAATGTAAAGACCTAATGCAGAATAATCTTCGATTGGACGCGCTAACGCACCAACCGCATAAGCAAGTTGCTCTTCAGTACGTAACTTATCAAACGCTACGGTTCTAAAGTGGCTTTGTAAAATTTGTGCCTGTGCTTGTTGTTTATAGCCAGGGGTTGGGTGAACAACCATGTCAATGATTGCTACATCAGCTACATCAATATCTTTTTGTAAAACGATACGCTCACCAGGCTGAGGCAACCAGGCTTTACTTCTAGCAAACTCGGTCGCTTTATGACCTTTTGGTAAAATAGCGGTTAGTTTACTCGCAATAGCGTCAACATCATTTTGGTTATAGTTACCAAACGTGAATACGCGTAAGTCATTGGCAGCAAGTGTCGATTGCTTAATAGCCGTAAAATCGGCAAGGGTTAGTGCATCTGCCGCAGCAATCAAGGTTTCGGTATCAAATTTACCACTACGAGTAAGCTTAGAGTACTCACCGAATGCTTGATAGAACGGGAACTGTTTTTGCTGATTTAGTAAATCACGCTTAAAACGATCGATTGCTTGGGCAAAACCTTCTTCAGACACCTCTAAGATTAGATTTTCAAGCGCCTGAGCTAAAAGGACATCTTGTTTATCAGTGAAACCACTAAGCGATAACACAAGGCCATTACTTGGCTGTAACCCTAAACTCATACCTGCAACAGCGGCTTCTGTGCTTAATTTACTTTGTTGTAAGTTATAAAGATCAGCCCAAATTGAGTAAAGAACCTGTGATTTTACATTCACAAGGGCATCTGGCGTATTAATATAAACTTCAACAAGACCTTTAGGCTGCTCAGCAAACTGCTGACTTGCTTGACGCCAAACTTTAACGCCTTGCTGATCAAATACGAGTTCAGGATGCGCTTGTTGTTTAAACTCAGCTGTTTTAATTGCAAAGCTTTCAGGTAATAAGCGGTTTACTGTTGGTAATGCTAACGCGTATTCACTTGGTTTATTCCAGCTTGCAACTTCTGACTCGCTGATATCTTCAATACGATATTTACCATCGTAAAAATGCAGCTGTGAATCTGTCTCTTCTTGTTTTGAAATATACCAAATACGTAAAGTATCTTCGTTTAATTGCGAAAGGACATTTTGCACCGCATCTGCATCAAACTTGGCATAATAATAAGGTGCGTTAATTGCGTTGTTCACAGGGAACTTTTGCATGCTATCAGTTAAGTTACTTACATAACCAAACTCATCCCCTTTTTCTAGGAATTGAAACGAATTGTTTAACGATGTACGAATTTCATTAAAGTATTTGCTATCAACACCCTGCTCTTTGATAAGTGCAATATATTGCATAACCATAGCAACAATTTCTTCACGGTTTTGCATGCCGGCATCAGTCAATTCAATATCAACTGTTAAGCTTCCGTAGTTCCCATATTGCGTTGGTGAAGCAGAAGACGATAAACCTGATACCCAACCTTTATCACGTAGTATTTGTGCTGGGCTGCCTTGCATTTCGTTACTTAAAAGGTAAGAAACAAAACGGTTTGGTTTTACTGCAAACTGTGAACTGTTATCAGCAATTGTGAATTCTAATTGCAGTTGCTTTACGTCTTCATTCGGTGCGTAATAAACACGTTTACCGCCAGCTTCAGAGAAATCTAACTTATCAGTGACCGTTGGCTTTTCAATATTTTTATTTTCAATATCAGCAAAGTACTGTTTTGCTTTTGCTTCCATCTCAGCAAGTGGACGATTAGAAATCATCGCCACTTTCATAATGTTCGATGAATAGTACTTGTTATAAAAAGCAACGGTTTCTTTATGAAGATTGCTGCCTTCTTTATCACCTAGTGTTTCTAGGTTACCAATCAGGAAACGATTAGCAGGGTGTGAGCCCATCATTTGACGTGCCAGTTTAAATTGGCCAAAAAAGTCCATCTCACGGCGCATTGACCATTCGGCATTTACGGCATTTTTTTCTTTGTCTGTGTACTCAGGGTAAAGCTTTGGTGATTTAAAGAAATCCGCAAAACGGTCAAGTGCTTCATCGTAGGCATCATTGTTCACTTTGAACATGTAGTTTGTGATATCTAACCAAGTGTAAGCGTTATGAGCACCGCCATTTTTAGTCATAAAATCACTGTAACCTTTGGTGTCTGGGTAACGATCGGTACCAAGGAACAGCATATGCTCTAAATAGTGCGCCATACCTTGTTGCGACATAGGGTCGTGCAATAAACCAACACCAACACTCAATGCAGCAGCTGATTTTTCAGCACTTGGATCTGAAATTAAAATTACATCAATTTCATTATCAAGTTTTAATGTTTTGTACTCACGGGTGTCGTTTGGGCTGATAACTAACGAGTCTGGAATAAGGTTAGTATTAGCAGCAGGAGGCGTTGTGGTAGAAGTAGAAGAGCAACCTGCTAACACTGCAAAAGCGATTGCACTGAGTCCCATTATTTTTTTCATTATTTTGTATCCATTAGGAATTGAATAAATTTTTATTTATCATGTGTTTTCGAGCGCCGCAATTCAATGCTTTTCAGTTAAGTTACAGCAAAACTTTGTAACACATTGTGAAAATGCAGTACTTACGGTTAAAATTAATAGCAATAACTATAACAAAGGATGAGCTATGGAAAAGTGGCTAATTGTAGCAATGTTCACTCAAGTCTTTCTGACATTCATTGTGATGTACATTATGGGTAAACGCCGCTTTCGTGCGGCAAAACAAAAAACCATTGAGATGAAAGACTTCTTAACAATGGAACTTGAAAAGGCTGGGGATAATGTTCGCGTAGCAGACCGTAACTTTATCAATCAATTCGAAATGCCTGTGCTGTTTTTTATTGCCTGTTTAACAGCTCTGCAAGTAAATGCTGTAGGTACTGTTTTTGTTGCCCTTGCTTGGGTTTATGTTGCATTGAGAATTATTCATAGCGTAATACACTTAACTTCAAACACCTTGAAGGCGCGCTATTATAGTTTCGTTGTCAGTAGCTTTATAATGCTAATAATGTGGGTGCTGATTTTAGTTAGAATCTTTTAATAATCATCAATACAAAGAAATAAGGCGCTTTTTAGCGCCTTATTAACTTTTTGGGTTGGAACTATTTACGACGAGCAAAGCCTGCTAGGGCTAATAAAGATAGCATCCATGCAAGACTACCACCTGAACTACTACCGCCGTTGTCTGAAGCGTCATCTTCATCAATCAGCGTGTTTTCTTTTGGTGATAAAGAAGCAGATGAATTAGGGTCATCGTCAATCACAGTTACACTGTTAATGTAAAATAAGTTTTCACCACTAAAACCTGATGTTGTATCTGGGCACTGCTCTTCATTTAAGTTTACTACTGGGATCTCTCCACAATGTACTAATTCTGTGATTTGCTCTATCACAGCCATACTCTGGACAGTTACCTCGCCAAAAACGGTAAAGCCACCATTTTGTAAGTCAAGATTTGCGCTGTTATCTTTTAAATTAAAAAACCACTGACTGGTTGCACTGTTAGCATTGCCACCAAGCTTAGCCATTGCAATGGTACCTTTCACATTAGACAACTCTGGTTCATTAGTAATAGCGTCTGCGGTGTCTATCGCATCAAAGTCAGTACCAAATTTAAAACCCCCACCTTGTAAAATAAAGTTATCAACAGAACGATGGATAACGGTGCCATCGTAGCTACCATCTGCAACATAATTTAAAAAGTTCTCAACTGTAACAGGTGTCTGTTGATCATAAAGATGAATCGTAATGCTGCCCAGGTCCGTTTGCATTTCGACAATAGTTGCATTCGCTGTAAAACTGCTAGCCAATAAAGCTGTTGCAAGTAGATGTTTTTTCATTGTTTATCTTTCCTGATAATTTCTATTATAAAACTGCAAGAAGCTTAAACAAAATAGGCAGGTGCTTAAATAGCAAACAAAACAGTTACACAAAACGCGTCAAATCAATTACATCTCAGTTACATTAATTTACACTATGTATTCATTATGGTTATAAAAAGTTTAAAGATTAAATCAAAATCGTCTTATCAAATAGGCTCAGTTTGTTAGTATCTGCACGACAACAATGAACACACAGGAATGAACCATGGCGAATGAAGAGAACGCAATATGCGATTTTGGCCTACACCAAGGTGAGCCTTATAGTAAGTTACCCGCTAGTTTTTTAAATTGGATGGTCGGCAATAATCATCTTAAGTCTCATTATGCAGAACAAGAACTACAACGAAGACAACTTGCCGCAACAGGACAACTAAATACAGAAAATAGCGACAAAAGTTTATAAAAGACATTTAATTTAAACTTAAGTCGTTTAAACTAAGCGCATAATTAACCTACTGCTCTATTCAGGCAAACAATTATGCGTTTTTTTTTACTAACATCGCTACTGGTTACCCTAACCGCGTGTAGCTCCTCTTCTAACAATACAGATTCAGCCCAATATTTCACTCTGCTCCATACTAATGATAATCACGGTCGTTTTTGGCATAACGAACATGGTGAATATGGTATGGCTGCTCGCAAGACTTTAATTGATCAATTAAGAGCCGATGCTAAAGCACAAGGACATGCAGTTTTACTGCTGTCTGGTGGCGATATCAATACAGGTATTCCTGAATCAGATCTACAACACGCAGAACCGGATTTTAAAGGTATGTCTGTAATTGGTTACGATGCCATGGCAATTGGTAACCATGAGTTTGATAACCCGCTGGCTGTACTCGATAAACAGCAAAAATGGTCTAACTTCCCTTTTTTATCAGCCAATATTATAGATAAAACGACCGGTGAAACTCGTTATCAAGCATACAAAATCTTTGAAAAAAACGGACTCAAAATTGCTGTCATTGGTTTAACCACAACAGATACAGCAAAAATAGGTAACCCGCAGTATATCGGTGGCCTAGAATTTAAAGACCCTACAGAAGTGACTGCAAAGTTAGCCCCAAAAATTGAAAAGCAGTACAAGCCTGATATCACTATTGCTGTAACGCACATGGGTCACTATGTTGATGCTAACTTTGGTATTAATGCACCCGGTGATGTGACTATGGCGCGTAACTTACCAAAAGGAATGCTAGATATTATTGTCGGCGGTCATTCACAAGAGCCGGTGTGTATGAAAGAAGCCAATGTTGCTGACGAAAGCTTTATGCCAGGTAAAGCGTGTAAGCCTGATCAACAAAACGGTACTTGGATCATGCAAGCCCATGAGTGGGGTAAATATGTGGGAAAAGCTGAATTCAAATTAGAAAACGATGAATTAACTCTGCTCAATTACTCACTTATTCCTGTCAATCTTTATATCGATGATGAAAATGGCAATAAACAGCTAGCGGCTGAGTACATCGAGCCAAACAAAAACTTACAAGACATGCTCGCGGTTTATCAGAAAAAAGGTGCAGCACAAATTGCTGGTAAAATAGGTAACGTGGATGCAAAACTTGAAGGTGACCGCAATAAAGTACGCTATGAGCAAGTAAACTTAGCACGCGTTATTATTGCTGCACAAATGCAGTCAGTGGGTGCTGATTTTGGTTTGATAAGCGGTGGCGGTATTCGTGATAGCATTCAAGTTGGCGATGTTAGTTATAAAGATATTTTAAAAGTTCATCCTTTTAAAAACCGTATCACCTATATTGATATGACAGGCCAAGAGCTATATGACTACTTGCAGGTTGTTACTTCTTTCCCACCTGATTCAGGTGCCTACTTACAATACTATAAGCTAAGCTTCAAACGCGATAACGACACTTTATCTGATGTTAAAATTGCTGGTAAACCACTTGATATGACTAAAACATATCGAATGAGTATTAATAGCTACAACGCCTCTGGTGGTGATGGCTACCCTACGCTTACCAATAAAAAAGGCTTTGTAAGTACAGATGATACCGATGCACAGGCATTAAAACGTTTCTTTGAGCAAAATAGCCCTGTTAAAGCGGCTGATTACACTCCTAAGCAGTTTTAGATACCTAATCATCAATATCTAAATAGATAAAGGGAAGTCAGTGACTTCCCTTTTTACTTTAAAACTAGATTATTTCCCTATGACTTCAATATCGGTGATCTCAATCGACTTCAATCCGTAATGATGTAATCGAGAGCGTGAACCTTCACCATGGGCTTTAGGCGGATAATAGGTTTCTTTTATCTCAAGCTGGTCTTGCCAAACTTCATCAAGGGCTGCCCGAATTTCGCTTAAAGTTTTTTCTAAGCTATTGGTAAAGTTTGGTCGTTTACGTATTGTGTGACCAAGCTCAACTAACCGGTAAAAATACTTGTTCGCTAAAGTCAGTAATTCTTCTGGTACATCTTTATTTTGATTAAGCACTACGTCTGGTTGCTCAATACAAAACTCAACTAAAGCGAGATAAAAACACAATGGTTTATTCGCAAGGGCCACTGTTTTATCGACATCGCAACTAGCAGCCAAGGTTTTATTTTGAAGATCGACTATCAATTTAGGTTTTTCTTCTATCTGAACTGCGACTTCAGGTTCGTTTTTAGCTATTTGAATCTTGGTTCGTTCACTGATAAATAATAAGTAGGTAAATGTAGATGCAAATAAGCAGACCAGAATGAACACAGCTATATCGTTTTTATCTAATAAAGAAGATGCGATAACAAAGCTAACCGTTAATGATTTTTGAGGTGCATGTAATTGCTTAGTAATTAAATCAGCACGAGCAGGATATTCCGAAATACCTTCAATAGAGTAAACCATAACGCCTGAGTCTGCTAATTGAGCATTAAGACGCTTGATATAATTGAGTACCATGTCTCTACTACCGGAGTGCTTCAAAAAACCATCTGGTAAATTTAAATGGTTTAAATCAAGAGCAATACGGTTTTCAACTTTTGCTAAAGTCAGTGCATCATTAGTTGTTGTCTTATAAGCTTTTGCAGTAATGAAGGTAGCAAATAATACCAAGCAGCAGCTTAAAAATATTGCGCCATAAATAAGCTTAATTCTAATTGGCAACATTGCTATCCCCTACTTTCATTGTTTGCTGAGTCGAGTCACATTCCCAAAAAGACTCAACATGATTAAAGTAATGAGAATTCTGATTGTGTGCCAAAAGGGTTAATTGCGCTTGAACTGCACATAAAAGGTCGGTGTTTTCGTCCTGCATTTTTAAATACCAACGACTGCCACTTATATTGTCGCGTATAGGCGTAATATAATTTTTAGAAAAACGTTGCTGATCACTGTCTTGCCAATAAGAAGAAATTAAATCAACCTTTCCACTGGCAAGCAGCTCTCTTAACTCAGTATGGGAACTAGCGTAAGTTATATCTAGGTTTTCTAGGTTGATATCTAATTTTTTAAATAGCTGCTTTGGTAAAATATGTCCTGAGCGACTGGTTGGGTAATCAAGTAAACCAATGCGTTTATCTAAAAAGTAGCTCTTATCAATTCTAGGTTTTTCTTTACTCGAAATTAAATAGGCAGTGTAATCAGGAAATCCAACAACAGCTTGATAGTTGTAAGTTGACTCCGCCATAAAAGCGTTAATTAAATTTTCTTTAGCAAGGATTAAATCAGCAATCCCTTTGCCTAAAAACTCAATCGTGTCTGAGGTTTTATAACCCCAATAAGAGGTTACCTTGCCATATTGTTTACTTATGATGTCATCATCGCATAAGGTTTTAGCCACATCCTCAGCCAACACTTTGCCCGATGAATACACCACTAACTCGTTAAGGTTAACCTCTGATTTGGTATCACATTGAAAAGACGTTTCAATAAATGCATCGATATCAGAAACAGCCGGTTTACCCTGCAAAATTCCGATATAAAAAAACAAAATAACTGATAGAAACAAAAATGTAACAATCGACGATTTTTTTATTAGTATTGTTCTTAAATTCAATTTTAATAGCCAACAACGCTCCGTTGTCTCTATTTGAACAATTATTCTTACTTATTACAACAAGTAATTTTACCTGAATAATTTAAACTATTGATAAATAACATATATGAACAAGAAATTATGAATCTTATTGAGTCCTTTCTATTTGATTTTAAATTCAGGAAAATATGTCACAAGAAATCGTGCTTCATTGCACATTCATTTTGGACACTGAGTCAATGTTACAAAAAACAATAAAAATGTTGCTGTTATCAACACCAGTTATTTCAGCAGTGTTAAGCACCCCTGCAAATGCATGGGGTCAAAATGGTCATCGTATTGTTGGTGAAATTGCATCTAAGCATATTACAGACACCACTAAACTAGCATTAGTTCCTCTACTCGATGGTGACTCACTACCACAAGTTGCAACGTGGGCTGATGAAATGCGTTCTGCTCCAGAAAATTTCTGGCAAAAGAAATCTTCGCGCTGGCATTACATTAACTTTAAAGAAGGCGATGCTAAACCCCATTACGATTCAGATGCCCATCATAATAAAGAAACCGTGTCAGATATCCTTGAAGGCATGGAATACTCAACCTCAGTTTTACAAAACCAGAAAGCCTCACTAGCTGAAAAACAGTTCGCACTGCGTTTTTTAGTTCATCTAGTTGGTGACAGCCACCAACCTTTTCATGCCGGACGCGGTGAAGATCGTGGTGGCAACAATATTTCTGTCACATTCTTCGGTCAAGATACCAATTTACATAGCCTATGGGACACAAAACTCATTGAAAATGAAAATTTGTCCTATACTGAGTTTGCGCAATTTATAAATACAACAAATCAAGCGTTAATCACGGACTATCTTGCCAGTTCACCTAGCGATTGGTTAGTCGAATCAAATAATATTGCAAATTCACTGTATAACGAAAATGAAACAAACGTAAGTTATACTTATATCTACAAAAACTTACCAATTGTGAAAACTCGCCTACAGCAAGGCGGTATAAGATTGGCTGGTTTATTAAATACGTTATTTGATAAATCAGCAAAACCGTTAGTAAAGGCACTTAAGATGCCAACTGACAGCAAACTATAAATGAAACATAACCTCTAACACGGGAAATAACATAATGAAAATCCAACTCCGCAAAACAGCTCTATCACTTGCTATTGCAGCATGTGTTGGTGTGAGTGGTGCAGCGTTAGCAAATGAAACAACATCTGCTATCAAGGGTCAAATCAAAGGTCCTAGCGGCAACCCTGCTGCTGGCACTAAGATCACTATCGTTCACTTACCTTCAGGTTCAACTAAAGAAACTGAAACGAACGATGCGGGTTACTTCACAGCAAAAGGCCTACGTGTAGGTGGTCCTTACCGCGTTGTTGTAGATTCTGACGTATTCGCAGATCAAACATTCAACAACATTAACCTACAAGTGGGTGCTGACTACCCAGTTAATGTTACGTTAGAGAGACAATCTGATGTAGAACAAATCGTAGTTACTGGTCGCCCTATCAGCCGTATGTCTGGTGGTACAGGTCCTGCTGCAACGTTCACTCTTGAAGATTTAGAAAACCAACCAGCTATCAACCGTGATTTAAAAGATATCATCCGTATCGACCCACGTGTAACTATCGATGATAGCCGCGGTTCAATCAACTGTGGTGGTGGTAACCCACGTTTTAACAGTTTAACGCTTGACGGCGTTCGTATGAACGATAACTTCGGTTTAAGCTCAAATGGTTACCCAACTATCGGTGCTCCTTTCTCTTTCGATTCAATCGAGCAAGTTGCAGTTGAGCTAGCACCATTTGATGTTCAATATGGCGGTTTCACATCATGTAACATCAACGCAGTTACTAAATCTGGTGGTAACGAAGTACACGGTGGTGTTTTCTTCGATTACACAAATGATTCAATGAAAGGCGATAAAATCGAAGGTGAAGACTACGATAACGGTGATTACACTGAAAAACGTTACGGCTTCAACGTTGGTCTACCGCTAATCAAAGATAACCTTTTCTTATTCACATCTTATGAAAAAGTTGAAGGCGTTAAACAATACAACTACGGCGGCCTAGACACAGGTAGTGTTTCTGCTGCAGACGTTGCACGTGTACAACAAATCGCTCAAGACGTTTACAGTTATGACGCCGGTGGCATGCCATCAAGCGCACCTGTTGAAGATGAAAAAATCTTAGTTAAGTTAGACTGGAACATCAACGACGATCACCGTGCAAACTTAATCTATAACTACAATGATGCTTTCACGCTGTCTCAATCAGATGCATACAGCAACACTGTAACCTTAGACAACCACTTCTATAAGCAAGGTGCAGAATTTACATCAATCATTGGTTCACTATACTCAGATTGGTCAGACAACTTCTCAACTGAAGTTCGTATTGGTAAGTCAGAGCTAGATGCAACAGTTGCTTCTTTAGATGCAGCGAGCAGCTTTGGTGAAATGCAAATTCGCACAGAAGACGGTGGTACTATCTACATTGGTCCAGATGACTCTCGTCAATCAAATGACCTAGACTATGAAACAACAACTTTTAAATTTGCGGGTACATACTATCTTGATCAACATACGATCACTGGTGGTTACGAATACGAAAAGCTAGACGTATTTAACCAATTCGTACAACACACTCAAGGTGAGTGGCGTTTTAATTCTGTAGACGATTTTGAGAATGGTTTTGCAGACCGTGTTTACTACAACAACGCTGCTGGTACGAACGATCCAACTGATGCTGCTGCAAGCTTCTCATATGCACAACATACATTCTATGTGCAAGATGAGTACAGCTTCACAGATTTAGATGCGACACTAACGTTTGGTCTACGTTACGACAAATACACAAGTGACGACAAACCAAATTATAACAAGAATTTTGCTGATCGTTACCAAAATGAAGAATTATATGATTTTGGACCTAATTTTGATAATCAAGGTACATTCGACGGTATTGACCTTATTCAACCTCGTGTTGGCTTTGAATGGTATGCAACTGATGCATTAGAAGTACGTGCAGGTGTTGGTCTATTCTCTGGTGGTAACCCGAATGTTTGGTTATCTAATTCTTACTCTAACGATGGTATTACCAATATTTCAACTCAATTAAGAGACGGAATTGACTTATTTAATACACCAACAGTAAATGGCGGTATTCCAGGTTACGAAGTACCACAAAGCTTGTACGATAAGGTGGCTAATACTGAAATTGGTGCAGGTGATTCATCAGTAAATGCTGTTGACCCAGACTTTGAAATGCCATCAGAGTGGAAATACTCAGTTGGTGCAACATACACAACTGAAGATGAGTACGTATTCTCGCTGGATTACTTATTCACTAAGCGTAAAGATGCTGCAATTTTACAAGATATTGCATTGACACAAAAAGTAGATTCAGATGGTAATTTAGTATATTCACAAGTAGACGGACGTCCAATTTTAACTGAGGTTGAAGGTCGTAGTGGTGACTTATTGCTTACAAACGTAAGTGGCGATAGCGGTGAGTCTCACATCATTTCTGCTGCAATGAGCAAGCGTTTTGATAACGGTATTAGCTTACAACTAGCATATGCTTACACTGATTCAACAGATGTTAACCCTATGACTAGCTCAGTAGCGAGCTCAAACTACGGTAACATGGCGACATACGATCCGACTAATCCAGGCGCACACACATCTGATTACGAGATCCCACATCGCTTTACTATGACATTAGGTTATACAACTGAGTTGTTTGATGGTTACAACACTCGTTTCAACCTATTCAGCGAAACGTACAAAGGTCTTCCTTACAGCTATACGTTTGATGATTCAGACGACGTTTGGGGTGATAGCAACTCAAATGGCGGTCGTCAGTTAATGTATATCCCTGAAGTAAATGACCCTAACGTTGTTTACGATATGACTCCTGAAGAAGTGACTGAGTTTAACCAGTGGATTTCTGCTCAAGGCTTAGCTCGCGGTGAAATCTCTGGTCGTAACCGTCAAAATGCTGATTGGTTCACTAAAGTTAACTTCAAGATGACTCAAGAGTTACCTGGTTTCATGCCTGGTCACAAAGGTGAAGTGTTCTTCGTTATCGATAACTTAACAAACATGTTAAACGATGACTGGGGCGTACTTAAGAAAGGTAGCTTTGTAGGCAACAGCATGGTTACAGTAACAACTGATGACCAAGGTCGTTACGTATACTCAGACTTCAACCCTAACAATGGTAAAACTGCAACACAAAGCAGCGCATCAGTTTGGGAAATGCGTGTAGGTGTACGTTACACATTCTAATAACAAGTTAACCTTGTTATAAAGCAAAAGCCCGCCCCTACTGGCGGGCTTTTTATGTTTTGGAGAAAGTTAGGGAGTTGCTAGTTACGAGAGTAAAGCTACTAGGGGAAAGTTAGCGATTTGCTAGGTATCAGCGACTTTACATCGCGCCCTTCTACATAAAACCTAGAACCTAATACCTGATAAATCCTTTCGTAGGACTGGCTTTAGCCGGGAATGGTTGTAGAAATGAGATACGAGATACAAGAGCAAAATAAGCCAGTACCAAGATTAAAGCTTGAAGTAACAAATTAATGCATTTATATGTAGCAGATTTTATATCGCGTCTGAGGGCTGATGTTTAACTCGATCTAAGATTGTTATGTAGGTCGTCATTTATGGCGACAAATGTTTAAACACTGAATGATGACGGGCTAAAGCCCGACCTACACTGATATGTAAATGCAGGCCAATGAGACCTGCACAGTTATGTCTATTTAAGCTGCGTAAACCGCAAGTGGATGTGTTGTATTGATAGAAACATGCACTGGATCACCTGGGCGTACCATCACTTCATGGCTAACACGGCTTGTCACCACAGTATCACATGCCAGTTTAACAGCGCATAAGCGGCTGCCACCTTCGTAACGGACCCATGTCACTTTACCATTACTGGTATCAGCATTTTGAATAAGATTAATATCATCAGGGCGAAGTAATACATCAACCTTCGCTGTATCATGATCAACCTTAATAGCTGGGGCATTACCTAAATCAGTAGTGGCGATATCACCTTCACAATTACCGGCAATGAAACTTGCTTCACCTAAGAAACGTGCAACAAAGCGATTGCTTGGTAAGCTAAAGCAGCGTTCAGGGGTATCTATTTGCTGAATAATCCCTTCTTTAAGTACGCCAACTCGGTCACCGACAGATAAGGCTTCCTCTTGGTCATGGGTTACCCAAATTGCAGGTACACCCGCATCTTTTAATGCATTACGAATATCCCAACGAAGGGTATCTTTTAAAGCTGCATCAAGGTTTGATAACGGTTCGTCAAGCAATACAAAGTCAGGTTCGTGAGCCAATGTACGGGCAAGTGCTACACGCTGCTTTTGACCACCCGATAAAGTAGCGGGCTTTTTATCACGAAAAGCTTCAAGACCCAGTAACTTAATCCAGTGATCTGCTTTTGAAGTATCGGTTAATCTAAAGCAAATATTTTGCTGTACTGTTAAATGCGGGAATAACGCAAAGTCTTGAAATACCATCCCTACTTTACGCTTTTCTGGTGGCACTTTTAATTTGGGTGTTGCCCGCCATGAGCCTAAGTTAATTTCGCCTTCGCTGATAGGAATAAGCCCTGCTAACGCTTGTAAAATTGTACTTTTACCACAGCCAGTTGGACCAACTAGCATGAGGATCTCACTTTCCCCAAGTGATAAGTTAAGTTCACTTACCACACGATTGCTACCATAATCGATAGACAGCTTACTAACTGATAGCATTAAACTGATCCTTAATGTTCTAATTGACTGCGCTTTTCACCTGAGAGCATTATAGCTAAGCCACATGCTGATATCACTACTAATAAGAGCCCAGGAATGGCAGCGCGACCGAAATAACCGGCTTCATAAACTCGCCACAAATAGGTTGATAGGGTTTCAAATCCTGTTGGGCCGAGTAACAATGTTGCTTCAAGCTCTCGCATTGATTCTAAAAATACCAAGGCTGCACCAGCAATGATACCGCGCAGTGTTAAAGGCAAGGTAATACGCATAAATGCTTCACGAGGGCTTGCGCCTAATACGCGTGCTGATTTAATTAAACTCGAATCTAAGTGTTCTGTGCTGGTTCGCACAGAGCCAACTGCCAACGGTAAGAAGCGCAGCACATAGGCAATCACTAATAATGCCAGAGTTTGGTATAAAAGCGGTAATTGCAGGCCACCATAAACAAGTGCAGTACCCATTACGATACCTGGAATACCAAATCCGAAATAAGTAACCCGTTCCATAATGCGCCCTACTTTACCGCTTAAGGCAGCATGCGCTACAGGCACAGCAACCACAACAGCGACAATAGCCGCAATGCCAGATGCATAAGCTGAGTTCCACGCAATGCTGAAATCAAAATCAGCAACACCATCACGGGCAAGCCAAAGGGTAAAAATGGCTAACGGCAAACAAATAGCCAATAATAAAACAGGTAGAAAAGTCACCAGCATGGCTAAATTTTGCCCGCTTGATGGAAATAACATTAGCGGTCTACCGTGGCGCTCTGAAGCTGTTTTAATTTGTGATTCGATGAACAGTAAAAAGCCTACTATTACCATTAATTGAAGCGACAACATCGCTGCACGACTTAAGCCAAAGGCGTTATATTCAACATAGATTACCCGAGTAAAGGTATCTAAGCGCATCATCGCCGGTGTACCAAAATCTGATAGGGTATAAAGTGCAACCAGTAATGAGCCCGCCGCAATACCGTTTATTACACGCGGTAATATGACTTTAAACACACTCATCGGCATCGACATGCCTAAAGTGCGAGCCGCGTTTACCATGCTAGCATCGAGACTAAGTAAAGACGAACGCGTAGTTAGCATCACAAATGGAAATGTGTATAGCGTCATTACAATGGCAGCCCCCGTTAAGCCATACATAGGCGGGGTTTCAAAGCCTAGCAGCTGATTTATCTCACCACCGGGGCCAAATGCTGCATATAAAGTAAACGCGCCAATATAACTTGGAATAGCAAGTGGCGCTGCAAACAAAACAAGCCAAAGCTTTTTAAAAGGAAGTTGAACATAGGCACTGATAAACGCCAGAGGCACGCCAATTAAAATAGAGCCTAAAACAGTTAACACCATAAGTGATAAGGTGTTACCTAGAATTTTTAAATTGTGACTATCAAAAACAGCCGTCGCATCACTGGCTAAGGTGATCAGAATATAAACTGGCACTAACGCCAAAAGCGCTGCAAGCAGCGCCATGGGATAAGAAGCAGGTATGCGCATTATAAAATACCGCTACTGCGCATAAGGTCGAGTGTTGGCCTTAAATCTGCCAATTGAGTTAAATCGATTTTCGGTGGTGACACATCCGTTAATGCTGGTAACCCAGCAGGCTGTTCAATGCCCTGGATCAATGGAATTTCGTAGGCTTCACGTGCTAAGTAACTTTGTACTTCAGAACTTAGTAAGTAGCGCATAAAGTTCATTGCATTTGGGTTGTCTGTCAGTGATAACACACCTGATGCATTAACTAAACAACCGGCATCTTGATTGGTGAATGCTAGATCAAGATTAGCATCAGGTTTACCTGACTTAAGACGTAACGTGTAATAATGGTTTGCAAAACCAATATCCACTTCACCACGCTCAACAGCCATCACTACGCCAAGCTCGCCTGCATAGGTTTTCGAACGTTTTTGAACTTTCTTAAGCCATTTAGCGGTTTTATCTTCACCTTCAAGAATACGCATTGCCGTGACAAATGATTGGAAAGAAGCATAAGCCGGTGCCCAACCAATAGATAAATCGCTATCAGCAATGGCCATTATGCTATCTGGGATCTGATCTTTACTTAGGCGCTTAGTGTTATAAGGCAATGTACGAATACGACCTGTCACTGGTGCCCAGCCCGGATAACGAAACTGCGGTTGTAACTGCGCTTCTAAGTCACTTGGTAGCGGTTTAGCTAAACCTGCATCTGTGACTAAGCCAATCGCACCAGAGTCAACCGCCCAAAATAGATCAGCACGTTTAACACCCGCTTTCGCTTCTGCCACAATCATGTTGGCAAGTGCAGCAGTTGGGCCACGGCGAATAGATAAATTAAGTTTTGGGTTTTTCTTTTGGATTGATTGCAGTACGTTTTCGTACAAACCACCTTCACCACGGCCTAAATATAAAGTTAGGTCACCCTCTAGGGCTGGTAAGTCTTTCACTGAAATTGGGCTTGCAGCAGAGGCTGCAAAGGCACGAGAAAGAGGTAGCGGCATTGCGCCTACTACCCCAAACGCAGCCAGGCCTTGAATAAAGGTCCTACGCTTCACTAAAATACATCCTTACGTGCTTTTTCGGCTTCTTCTAGTAACACCTTAGCGCGATCTAGTTTTTCTTGCATATCAACAACCACTGCACGGACTTGGTCAACAGACCCTTTATCAGAAATAGCTTTAGGCAGGGTTACGTTAAAATCTTTTTCGAGTACTTCTACTAACTTCGCATCTTTTTCGATAAGTGTACCTTCAACACCTTCAAATAAGTGAAGGTAAGTATCGTGTACAATTTGCGTTGCTTCATCGCTTAAACGTTCTGCGTATTTTGCAACAACACGGTCTAATTTATGTTTGATCTCATCGATAGTAGCGCTTTGCGTCATTGTTTCAGAAGCAGTTGCTTTTACAGCTTTTAATAAGCCTTTTTGCTGGAAGTCAGCAGCAAGTTTAACAGCTCCAAGACCCTGCCACAAGGCAGCATTTAAGGCCTTTTGGTGCTTACGTACTTCGCTTGCTGGTTTTTTGTCATCAATAGCCATTTTGATACCATAAATGCCTTGCCAGATTGATGCATAAACCGGCACATAATTCGTTTCAATCGCACTGTGAAACTTTACTGATTCCCAGTATTCAATTAAATCATCGCTTTTAACTGCTTTTGCGCCTTTTGTTTCATAATCGGTAACCATGGTGTCAACTTTACCGACCATCCACTCAACGTCTTCTGAGTAATCTTTTAAATTTTCTTTTAGATGATTAACGTGCTCACCAATTGGGCCATTTGCCAATACAGGTTGGGCAATAAAAGTAGATGCTAATACTAGGCTAAGACCTAGTGTTTTAACGGTGTTTAACGCTAATTTCATAGGGGGGACATCCAAGTTTCTAATTGTAAATGATAGCCATTATCATATATGTATCGATTGTCTAAATCAATTGCTATAAAGCCTTGATTACAGATTTAAACATTTTTATTTAAGTGATTGGAAAGCTTACTAAGAGTGCTTATAAATTGTTTAAGTTCTTGGCTATCTAAGTCACTCACTAAACCTGCTTGCCACTCATTTGCTAATGGCACAATTTGTTCATGAAGACGGTTCCCCTCAACGGAAAGCGATAACAAACTTGCGCGTTTATCCTTAGGGTTTTCTTTGGCTATTATAAGGTTTCTGGTCAATAGCGACTTTACTGCACGAGACACCGTTGATTTATCCATTCGTGCCATATCACATAATTCTTTGGCAGTGCGCTCACCATATTGCGCTAAATTCGCAATTATCCGCCATTGTGGCACGGTTAAATCGAACTGCTGTTGATATAGCTCACTAAACTGCTCACTCATTTGCATTGCAATATTAGTTAGTGAATAAGGTAAGAACTGTTTTAAATCGAGCGTTGTTTGATTATCTGTCGTCATGGCTGCACTACTGTCAAAGAATATTTACACAAGTAAATTCAGTGTAGTTTGAATTTAGTCTCACATGAGAGTATCTTACCTAAAACCTTTCAGGAGTCTAGTGATGAATAACGAATTACAATATATGACTGGCTTTGGTAATGAATTTGAAACCGAAGCATTACCCGGTGCATTACCTATCGGTCAATTCAGCCCACAAAAAGTTAAATACGATTTATATGCTGAGCAGTTCAGCACAACCGCATTTACAGCGCCCCGTGCTGATAATCGCCGCACTTGGTTTTACCGCATTCGCCCATCAGTAGTACAAGGTGATTATACACCAATTGATAATGGCCTTATTCGCACCGCTCCTATCACCGAAGTGCCAACACCACCGACGATGCTGCGTTGGGATCCAATCGACATTCCTACGAAGCCAACCGATTTTATAGATGGTTTAGTCACTATGGCTGCAAACGGCAGTGCCAATGCACAAACAGGTATTGGTATTCATATTTATGTCGCTAATAAATCAATGCAACACCGTTACTTTTATAATGCTGACGGTGAAATGTTATTCGTGCCGCAACAAGGTGAGCTATTACTTAGAACCGAGTGCGGGATACTCACCGTTCGTGCAGGCGAAATTGCAGTAATTCCTCGTGGCATTAAGTTCGCAGTTGATTTGCTTACAGATACAGCCCGTGGCTATATCTGTGAAAACTATGGCCATGCCTATATTTTACCAGAGCGCGGTCCTGTCGGTGCCAACGGCTATGCTAATGACCGTGACTTCCACTACCCTGTAGCGGCTTTCGAAGATATTGAAGGTGATTTTGAACTCGTTGCTAAATTCAACGGCAATATGTTCCGTTGTGATATTGGCCACTCGCCATTAGATGTGGTTGCTTGGACGGGTAACAGTGCACCTTACAAGTATGACCTTGCTAGATTCAATGTTATGAATACAGTAAGTTACGATCACCCAGACCCATCAATCTTTACTGTATTAACATCACCATCGGGTACAGAAGGTGTCGCTAATATCGATTTTGCTATCTTCCCTCCACGCTGGATGGTGGCTGAAAACACATTCCGTCCACCTTATTACCACCGTAATATCATGAGCGAGTTTATGGGCCTAATCGAAGGTGTCTACGATGCCAAAGAGCATGGCTTTGTACCAGGTGGTTCTAGCTTACATAATTGTATGTCGCCACATGGTCCAGAAGCCGATGTATTCGAAAAAGCATCAAATGCTAAACTTGAACCACAACGCTACGAAAACACCTTGGCATTTATGTTCGAATCGCGTTACGTTATTTCACCAACTAAATATGCCCTTGAAGGTAAAGAGCGTCAGCCTAATTACACTGACTGTTGGCGCACTATTAAAAAACATTTCACAGGTAAACAGGACGTATAATGAAACTTTATAGCTATTTTCGTTCATCAGCTGCATATCGAGTACGCATTGCGCTTAATTTAAAGAACATTGATCACGAGTTGGTGACAGTTAATTTATTAAAATCCGAACAGCAAAGCGACGAGTACCTAGCTAAGAACCCTCAAGGGTTATTGCCTGCATTAGAAACTGAGCAAGGTGTACTTGCGCAATCGCTGGCTATTTTAGAGTGGCTAGAAGAAACTCATCCAGAAACGCCTCTTTTAACGGGTGATGCATGGCAAAAAGCTCAGATCCGTAATTTATGTTATGCCGTAGCGTGCGATATCCACCCTATCGATAATTTGCGCGTATTAAAATACTTGGCTAACGATCTGGGTGTTGATGAAGAAGCAAAAACAACCTGGTATAAGCATTGGGTAGAAGTTGGCTTTGAGAGTATCGAAAAGCTACTTGATGAAGCGAACACGTTTTGTGTGGGCAACAAACCAACGCTTGCAGATGTGTGCTTAGTGCCGCAAGTATTTAATGCCTTGCGCTTTAAGGTTGATATGACCAATTACCCTAAAATTGCAGCTGTTTATGAGCAATGTAATAAGCTTGATGCCTTTATAGATGCTGCACCACAAAATCAGCCAGATGCGATTTAAGCGTTAGTATGATTAATGTAAAAGGCCCGAACAATTCGGGCCTTTTATATTTGTTATCTAAGCGCTGAGTTAATCACACTCACATGGTTGATTAAATCGAGCCCTAAGTCCGTTAAGTAGCCCCCATCAGGACTATCAGTAATACCTTTATCATAAAGCCGTTTTGCTGCATCTTTAATTGAGTTTTCTGCATCGGAGTGTATTTTAATTCCCTGCATTTGAGAGTTACGAGGAAATTTTGCAAGCAGAGTTAGTTCATCGATCATATTTTTATCAAATTGCATGTGTTCACCTTTTTATTATTTATTCCTTGTCATAAGCTTAGTGTAGTTATACAAATCTGCCCAACGGGAGGCGTATTTTGTTAAAGAAAATTTTACTGTTAAGTACTTTGTTTACTTTAGGGTTTCTAAATCAAGCGCACGCTAAGGAAAAACCATTAATCGTGCTTGATGGTCAAGAGGCGTTAAACAATGAAAAAGTGTGTTGGTATGAAAATAAACGCTATACCGAAGGTGCCTATATTGTCGTTGGCGAGATGACCTTAATTTGCAGCGCCAAACAGCCTAATTTTTCAAACAGTGATTTGGCGTGGCTCAGACTAAATGCTAATGGCGAGATTATTTACCCTAAACAAACGAAAACGATTCACGTCAATTAGATTAAAACGCACAAATAGGGTACTATTGCGCGGTTGCAAATAACCTAAGATTTATCATGGACAATCAACCAAATAATCCGTTACATGGCGTTAAATTAGCCGACATCGTTACTAAACTTGAAGAAAAACTTGGTTGGGAAGGTATGGCAGCGCACGTCGATGTACGCTGCTTTCAAAATGACCCAAGTGTAAAGTCGAGTCTTAAATTTTTACGAAAGACCCCTTGGGCACGAGAAAAAGTAGAGCAGTTATATATTGATACCTTTATCAATAATGACCTAGCTGATGATGGCACTTTCCAATGGAAAAGCATCAAAAAGTAACCACTTAATCTTCAGCTGCTACAATCACCGAAAGCGATTTCGGTGATATCTCCACCTCTAGTTTATCTGCGGTTTTCACCTCACCATCAATAACATAGCTCAACCCTTTTGCTGCGCTTACTGTTACTCGTTTAGCATTTGTGTGGTGACTGTTAATAGCAAAACTAGTTTGCGTAATACTCGAGAACACTAATTCCGCAATACTTAAAGTACTCGCTTTAGAATCGGCACTAGGTGTTAGCCAGTTAACATCAAGTAAACCATCTTGGTGATCTGGCTGCCCTGCGGATTGCGCAAGTAAGGTAGTAAATGGCGCGGCGTTGGCGATGATTAAACTGGTGGTATTGATTGTTTGCTCATCGTTATTATCAAGCGTAACAACATAGTCTTGCGCTTCATGCTCACCTAATGCTTGCCAAAATCCTTGTAAATAAGCTAATTGCCCAGACTCATTTTTTGCATCACGATGGGCTTTTTCAATCATCTTTTGTTCAAAACCAATTCCTGCAAGTAATAACATACGCTCGCCATTACACACAGCGGTATCTATCCGACTCGCCTGCCCTTCAATAATAAGCTCACACGCCTGCTCTACCGGAATAAGCTTCGATTGTATACCCATCAACACATGAGCGAGGGCATTTGCAGTACCTAAAGGAATAATCCCCAGTTTACACTCTGTATTAACAAGTACACTTGCCACCTCTGTTACTGTACCATCGCCACCACAGGCGATGACTACATCTGGGTTCAATTCAAGTGCTTCTTTGGCTAACTCAGTACCATTTACCTGTTCCGATGTTGTATAAACAGTTAAATCGTAATACTCAGACAAACGGGCGGTAATTTGCTTACGTTTTGCTTCCCACAGTTTTGTGCCAGAAACAGGATTAGCAATGAGCACAGCTTTATTTTTGATTAATAAGTCACCTCTGCGGTGGCGGCGCACTAGATGACGCAGCTGGCGCTTGTTTAAATTCGCAGTTTCTCTAGTTTCTTTAATTTGTGCGAGTACTTGGTGTACATCGGCATCTTTATTTTGGCTAAGTAAGTAAGCAGCCATCACAAATACAGAACGGCCACGCCCTAAAGCGCAATGCACTACCACACGTCTATCAGCTTTTACTTGATGGTCAATCCAATTAATCGCTTGGTGTAGCTGCGCGCGTGTTGGCACGCTATGATCAAGAACAGGGATATTTAAATAACGAATATTCTCTTGCGTAGAAGACCATTCAAGGCCATCAAACTCGCAAGTTACATCTAAAATAGCCGTAATACCCATTTCTTTCATAGTGTCTATATCGGAAGGAAATAAACGACAGGCTAAAAATAAATGCTCATTAATTTGTTGTAATGGCGGTACTTTATCGTTTTTACGCGACCAAGCATTGTAAAGCTGTGCACCCAATAAAAAGGGGATAAAAGCCCAACGAATATAAATAGGAATAACGCCATTTTCGCGTTTTCTAAAAATACGCGCGATATTAAAAAAATATGCGCCACTGACTAATAGTAACGACAGTGCAGTCCAATAAAAAAACAGTGCAAAGTACACAGTTTCTACGCGAATAGCCGCAATTATAAATACAATCGCTAATGCTAAGTAACTAAATGCTGCCCACATAATCACTCCTTGTTATTCTAATTGCACAATACCTTGCAAATTTCACTCCATATAAAGCCATTTAAATAGCTTTATAGACTATGAAAAATCAGCAACTTAGCAATTATTAAAAAGCTTACCAATTTAGTTTAGGACATTTTTTCACTACTTTATGAATAACTTACACAAGTTTACATAATATTCACATGTAAGTTTGCCTTGTCTTGCAACCCTGCTACGCTAACTAATGGAAAAGAATTACTTTTACAAAATTAAACCATTCTTTTTGTAAAAACATAAATGAATTGCATCTAAAACTGTCAGCTAATCGTTATTAATAATAACAAAGGAAATCTATGGAAAACGATGAATTATTAACCCTATTAAGTGCTACAGCTAAAGGCGATAAAATTGCTTTTGGTCACTTATATCAGAAGACCAGCGCAACACTTTTCGCAATAAGTCTTAAGATGCTTGGCAATCGAGCGCACGCCGAGGAAGCTTTACAAGATGCTTTTGTTAAAGTTTGGCATAACGCAAGTGAATATCAATCATCTAAAGGCGCTGTTATGTCTTGGATGATCAGCATAGTTAGATATCGAAGCCTAGATATGATTCGCCATCACAAAGTCCGTAAGGAACAAACTCTTGTTGATGAAAATGATCATTTAGATGATTTACCTATTGATGTTAATTATGAAGACAACAGCAAATTGGTAGATTGTATCGAACAGCTTGATCCTCAGCAAAGACAGGCTATTCATTTAGCATACTATAGAGGTTTGACTCATCACGAATTAGTTGACCACATCGCGACACCGCTTGGAACAGTCAAAAGCTGGATCCGACGTGGTTTACAGCAACTACAAAGGTGCTTAACGCTATGAATTATGAAAATCAAACACTCATTGATATGTTAGCGGCTGAATATGTACTGGGGACATTACGTGGTTCAGCAAGAGATAGATTCACTCGGTTAATGCTAACTTCAACGCGGGCACGTGAAGCAACTTGGATGTGGGAACAACACTTGAACAACCTTGCAAGTTCAATAGAATCTGTGCCTCCAGATGAACATGTTTGGCAGAAAATTGTTAGCAGGATCGATCCTCAGGTAATACCTATAACAAGCAAGCCAAATAAATCTAAATCATCAATATTACAAGCTTGGTCACTCATCGCTACGGCTGCATGTATAGTGTTAGCTTTAATTATTTGGCAACCTCAGGAAATAACGAAAGTTAAATCAGAACAAATAGCCCTTTTTAAAAATGAGGCTGAACAACCCCTTTGGTTTATTGATGTAAAAGATGAAAACTTATCGATTCGAGCTGCAACAGCACTTGTTCCGCGCACTGATAAAGATTATGAGCTATGGATGATCTTAAAAGGTAAAGATGCGCCGGTTTCTTTAGGTTTACTTCCAAAATCGGGAACACTTGAATTACCAAAACACATAGAGTTTGATGCGACAGAAATTTCACTACTCGCTATCAGTTTAGAGCCTCTAGGAGGCTCGCCAAATGGCTCCCCAACCGAGGTACTTTTCACTACAGAACTCATTATTTTGTAAATTAAAAGCCGTGTTTAAACACGGCTTTTTACTTTTTTCTAAAAAACTTTAACTTTTTTGCATCCAATAAGATTACCAATTCGTTACTAGCAATGACTTATTTTACAACTAAGGAAAAAGTCATGAACAAAGTAATACCATCTCTAATCACTATTGCAGTATGTAGTACCTTATTCACTTCTATTTCTGAAGCATCTAGCCACCGAGAAGCACCTAATATTACGCGCTTTCCAACGTTAGATTCGACTGACTTTTATGCTTTTAATAGTTACGAAGAAGGTCGAGGTGACTACGTAACCTTTATTGCCAACTATATTCCTTTGCAAGATGCCTATGGCGGACCAAACTACTTTGCGATGGATCCAGACGCGACTTATAGCATCCATATTGATAACGATGGTGATGCTGTTGAAGATATGACATTCGCATTTAATTTTAAAAGTATGTTACCGAACAACAATATGGGAGTTGCTCTTACCGTCGGCCCCGAAGGTAATCAAAGAACAGTCGCAGTTCCTCTAAAAAATGTTGGTGGCATTTCAGCAGGCAATAATGCTGCCGTTAATTTCAGTGAGTCATATACTGTGAGTGTAATTTCTGGCTCACAACGTTCCGGCACAAAAAGCATGCTGACAAACACCACCAATAGCAGCAACGATTTTTATAAACCTCTCGATTACATTGGTAATAAGACATTCTCTTCAATGGCTTCATACCAAGAGTACGCAAATCAATTTGTTTATAGTGTCGCACTGCCTGGGTGTGATGGCATGGGCAAAGTGTTTGTAGGTCAAAGAAAAGACCCATTTGTTGTGAATCTAGGCAAAACATTTGATTTAGTTAATTACGTCCCTGTTGAAGGTGATAGTGCGCCAGGTGCAGGCGATGGTGGTGGATTCCCAGGCGGGATTACACAAACAGCTGATAATGATGACTTAGCTATGAAGAATGTCACTGCAATTGCTGTAGAAGTACCAAAAGCCTGTGTAGTAGGTGAAGGGAATGGCACAATTGGTAGCTGGACAACGGCAAGTTTGCCCCAAGCACGCATTTTAAATCCTAATGCCGCATTTGCAAAAACTTCGGTAAATGGCGGTGCTTTAACGCAGGTTTCGCGTCTTGGTAACCCATTAGTGAACGAATTAGTAATTGGCCTTAAAGATAAAGACACATTTTCTACTTCAGCACCTGCCGATGATGGTCAATTTGCCGACTATGTTACCCACCCTTCTTTACCTGAATTATTAAATATTCTCTTTAAAGACGCTGTTAATACGACGTTGGGCACAGATATTGAAACATTGGCACCGACTAACTTCCCACGAAATGATTTAGTCACCGCATTTTTAACGGGTTTCCCTGGTGTAAATCAACTTGCTACAGTAACGCCATCTGAAATGCTTCGCTTAAACACAGCAATTGCCGCAACACCTCAAAATGAGCAATCAGCATTTGGTGTCGCAGGTGATGATTTAGCTGGCTTTCCGAATGGCCGTCGCCCTGGTGATGATGTAGTTGATATCGCATTACGTGTTGTAATGGGCCGTTTATGTTATCCGATCCCTGTTAATGGCACAGACACTGATCTTGGTTTATGTACATCAGATGATGCAAGTGTTGGTAATGTACCTTTCACAGATGGTGCGCCTCTTGATGCAAGCATGATGGATAGCAGTTTCCCATACCTTGCTACCCCAATTGCTGGTTCTAAATAAACAGGAGAGTCATTATGTGTAAATTACAACTCTCAAGTATCACACTCATTGTATTGTCTAGCTTACTAGTCGCTTGTAACGATAGTGATAGTAAGAAAAATATGGATACTGAAGTCGTTAATTCAGCACCTAGCGCAGAAGATGCAATGGTAACCACTCAGACTGAAACCGTTATTAACGACATGCTCGAAGGCTCAGACCCTGATGGCGATACGTTAACGTTTAGTTTAGTGAGTGAGCCAAGTTTAGGTACTGTAAATGTAAATACGGATGGTAGCTATATTTATACGCCAAACCTAGAGACTGTCGGTTCTGATAGTTTTCAATTTGCAGTCAGTGATGGTGTGAATAGTCAGGTAACAGCAACAGTAAGTATCACGATAGAGACCTTACAAGTTGACTTTGCAACGCTTGGTCGGGCCGCATTTATTCAAGATGTAAATGATGAACCTCTTCGATTGAATGGTCGAGAATTTATTAATACAGGTTCTGAGGCAAATTTTGATGATCTATTAAACGGGAATTAGTTTTTAGCTTGGCCACGGATGGCTATTTCTGGAGCAATCATGAAATATCTTTTATACATAGCTTTCGTTTTTAGCACTTACACTCATGCGGACCCATATATACCAAATGATAAAGATGTTATAGCCTTATCAAGCAAACCGAAAGAAACTGAATTCACTAAAGAACAACTAACCGCCTTATTTAATAAAAGCCAATTTGTTGGTCAAACAGAAACAAATCAAGGTATGTTAAAAAGCTATTTAGAAAAACAAATTACTCTAACCGAAGATCCCGATATACATTATTTTTATGCTCGCTTACTACAAAGAGAACATGAGTTTGAAGCAGCAATTAATATTCTTTCAGAAGTTATCTCACGCAAACCTGATCATACGAATGCTATTTTATTAAAAGCAAATTTACTGATGGTTAAAGGTCGATTTGAACAAGCACTTGCACAGTGTTTATCATTATTTGGTTTAGTTGGACTGGAAACTATTTCTACCTGCTCTCTCGATGTTAAGAGTCAAACAGGTGAACTTGAGCAAAGTTATCAAGCTTTACAAACCATTGTAAAAGAATCGTCAATGACTAGAAACACGCGTCATGTGCTCGCCGAGATGGCCTATAGGTTAGGCTATCCAGAACAAACGATAACTTACCTCAGTAACCTTGACCTAAAAACAGCCCCTGTCAGTTTAGTTGTTCTATGGGCTGACGCTCAAATGGCAAAGAAAAACCACCAGATAGTATTATCAACGTTAGCAAGTTTAACTGCTGAAAATACTAACTTGGAAGACGCTATATTATTACGCCTAGCGCAAGCTGAAAAAATTGAGAAGCAATCAGATAAATGGCAAGAAAAAATGAGAAAGCGAGTGATACTAAGAGAACGGCGTCAAGACACCTATCATGCCAGTGATTTAGCTTTGTATTACTTAACATTAGATAAAAATAATGTAAAAGCTAAATACTGGGCAGAAATGAACTGGCAACAAGCTAAATTAGACAGTGATAAAAAACTTTTAGCACTCACTAACACTAGCAATTAAGGAATTATCATGAAAATCTTAGCAGCGGCTCTTTTATTTTTAATAGCATGTAGCTTTAAAACAAACGCCCATCAATTAAGTACAGCGTATCTTAACTTAACAAAAACCGAAAACGAGCAGTTAGTGTTAAAAGGGCAATGGCAAGTTGCTGTTATTGACTTAGAACATGTTATACCTTTTGACATTAACACAAATGATGTAATTACATGGCAAGAGATCAAGAGCCAAAAAGAGAGTATTTTAAAATACTTAGCTAAACATTTGGTTGTGAATCAGAATGACATAGGCTGTAAGCTGCATAATGAGGGGGATTTAAAAATCGACTCACATTTTAATGAATCATATATTGTCGTGCCTGTTCAAATAACATGCCCTACAACACAAGCATTCACCATAAACTACAGTGCGTTGTTTGAAGTTGATGCTAATCACAAGGCAATTGCTGACATTGCAAACTTTAGTAGAGTGTTCACGTTAAGTGAAAATAATCAATCATTTGATACCAATTTACCTAATTAGTACGTCGATTGATAGGTATGAAAACCCTATGCTACTAAGGCAAAATTTCGTTTTGTAAATCGATTTATTGCCATGAAATTTAGTTCGTAACTATCTAAAGCTTTAGTAAGCGCTAGTAGATGCGCTTTATTCAAAAGGTAGTAACAAGGTTTTCATTGTTGGGCGAAGTGCTTTAAGTAATTCATTAATATCTAGATCTGGGTTCAGCATTTTGCGTAGTAAAAGCCCCCCCATCACAGAAAACATCACTTCAATACGAGCATTCACTTCTTCAAGTGCCGTTCCTTGTAACGGCCCTCTTTCACCCACTAATAATTCGCGCATTGAATCACGGGCGTGGCTATCTGACTCACGCAGTAAGTTAGCGACTTTTTCATTACGTGCTGCCTCGGCAAGCATTTCTAAATCAAGCGCACCTTGATTTAAATCGGTATGGCGTTCAACGCCTCGGTCAAGACCATCTAGCAGAACAGTGACACGATCGCCGGGTTTATCAGCAAACTCCTTAAAGATTGAGAACATTTCTTCCATATCACGTTCAACAATCGATTCTATAATTGCTTCTTTACTGGCGAAGTAATTATAGATATGGCCAGCACTCATACCCGCAGTCTTCGAGATTTCCGCCATTCCCGCGCCATGATAGCCTTTACGTCGAAAACAATCTGCCGCGGCACAAAGCACTTGATTACGTCTTGCCTCGGCAAGCGCAGGGTCATTGTGTCTTTTTGTTTTTTGCGTCATGGTTTCTCCAAGCTTTACTGACTATGGTTAACTTTAATTTAAATAAGGTTTACAGGATCTTAATCTTAGAGGAGAGTCAAAACAACTAAGATCCTGCAAAACCTTAAATAAATTATGCTTTTGCTGATTTATTGCACAGTATTTTGTGCATTCCAGCCGCCGCCCAGTGCTTTATACAAATTAATTTGGCTCGCCAAATACGCTTGCTTACCCAAAATTAACTGTTGTCCTGCACTGTACCAATTTCGTTGTGCATCCAATACTTGCAAGTAGCTGTCTGCGCCTTTTTGAAAACGCGCATCCGATAAAGTAAAAGATAGCTCATTACTTTGGTACAAATCATTCAGGGCATCTAGCTGGTGCATATAACCTTCACGGTCAGCAAGGGCATCAGAGACTTCTTTAAATGCCTGTTGAATGGTTTGCTCGTAACTGGTTATTGCCATTTCTTGCTGTGCTTTTGCAACATCGAGATTAGCTTGATTGCGACCCATATTAAAAATAGGCAAGTTTACTGAAGGTACAAAACTCCAAGTACCTGAACCTGAATCAAAAAGATTACTCAAGTCAGCAGAAGCTGTACCCGCATTCGCGGTTAAACTGATGCTTGGATAGAATGCCGCTTTTGCCACACCAATATTTGCATTGGCTGCCAATAAATCATGCTCTGCAGCTTTGATATCAGGTCGCTGAGTAAGAAGCTCTGACGGTAACCCTACTGGCACATCCGGTAAACTCAGTACATCATCAATATTTTGTGATGGTAATAAATCCGCAGTCACGGTTTTACCCACTAAAAAGTCGAGGGCATTTTTATCGCGCTTTAATAAACGCTGATAGTTTGCGATATCAACTTTCGCGGTTGCTACTGTGCTTTCAAGTTGCGATAGCGTTAACTGAGAGGCAGCACCTAGAGCAAATGTTTTACGGGTTAGCTCTAAAGACTCCTGCTGAGACTTTAAAGTCTCGTTTGCTAAAGCCAATAGCTCTTTGTCAGTCGCATAGTTAAGCCATGCATTCACTAATTCAGAAATCAAACTAATGCGTACACTGGTTAAACTGTATTCTGCAGAATACAGGTTTTGCAAAGCTTGCTCTGATTGGTTGCGGACTTTGCCCCAAAGATCAATCTCATAAGCGGTTAAGCCAACAGTTGCTGAATAGTTTTCAGAGATAGTAGCTTGACCAGTACCAGATAAATCTGCTGGAAGACGCTGACGAGTACCCGATGCATTGAGATCAATGCTTGGGTAAAGTGCAGAATCTTCAATCTGATACATTGCTCTAACCTGCTGCACATTCAGTGCAGCAGTTTTAATATCTTTGTTGTTTTCAAGCGTTAGCGCAATCAACTGTTGAAGTTGCGCATTACTGAAAAATGACTGCCAATTGAGCGCATTTATATCGCCCGCTGTACCTTGGATATCATAGTTTTGAGCAACAGGTAATTCACGTTGCTCCATATCTGGCGCCATATTACAGGCAGATAACATAAGTGCAGCAACAGACACTGAGATAAGTTTAGCTTTCATTATGCCTGCTCCTCATTAGTTGATTTTGTTTTGCCGGGGAATACTCGGCGCACCAGTACAAAGAACAGCGGCACAAAGATTACCACAATAGTCGATGACGCAAGCGTACCGCCAATAACAGCAATACCGAGTGCGTTTTGTGCACCTGAGCCTGCACTTGATGCAATTGCCAGTGGTAGTACACCACACACAAATGCCATTGATGTCATAAAGATTGGACGTAAACGAAGGCGAATAGCTGCTACCGCGGCATCGACAAGTTTCATACCTTCATCCATTTTATGAATTGCAAACTCTACAATTAAGATGGCATTTTTTGATGCCAGACCTATGGTGGTTAATAGACCCACTTGGAGATAAATATCGTTAGATAAATTAAATACAAATGACGCAATCGACGCACCAAAGACTCCAAGCGGTACAATAAGCATTACCGCTGCAGGAACTGACCAGCTCTCATATAACGCCGCTAAACATAGGAATACAACCAACAATGAAAGTGCATACAGTAATGGCGCTTGACCACCACTTAAACGTTCTTCATATGAAATACCTGTCCATTCGAACGATACACCCGGTGGTAACTTCTTAACTATTTTCTCAACTTCAGCCATCGCTTGACCCGTACTGTAGCCTGGAGCAGCAGCACCTTGGATTTCCATCGCTGAGAAGCCGTTATAACGCTCAAGACGCGGTGAGCCATAAGTCCAATAAGAATGAGCAAAGGCAGTAAATGGCACCATGTCACCATTATTGTTACGTACATACCACTCATCTAGGTCTTCTGGCACCATGCGTGATTCTGGCGTACCTTGTAAGTACACTTTTTTCACACGACCACGGTCAATAAAGTCATTTACATAGCTACTACCCCAAGCCGTTGATAACGTATTATTGATATCTGCTTGCGTTAGGCCTAATGCTTCGGCTTTTGCTAAATCAATATCAAGCTCAAGCTCTGGCTTATCTTCTTGACCATTCGGGCGCACACCTGATAACACCGGGTTTTGTGCAGCCATACCTAAAAACATGTTGCGTGCTTCAAGTAGTTTTTCGTGACCTAGACCAACCCTATCTTGTAAGAACAAGGTGAAACCGTTTGCAGTACCAAGCTCAACAACCGCAGGAGGTGGGAAAGCAAACACGAATGCTTCTTTAATGGTTGAGAAGTACCCCATGGCTTTACCTGCAACCGCACCGACGGTTAGATCAGGGCGTTGACGCTCATCCCAGTGTTTTAAACCCACAAAGCCGATTGCCGCGTTTTGACCAGAACCTGCAAAGCTAAAGCCTGTTACCGTAAAGATAGATTTTACCGCTTCTGATTGTTCTTCTAAGAAGTGATGTTCCATCTTTTCAACAACTTTTAACGTTTGCTCTGTTGTCGCACCGGCAGGTAAGCTGACTTGGTTAAACAAAATACCTTGGTCTTCATCTGGTAAGAATGCCGATGGTAATTGTGAGAAAATAAACACCATGCCACCCACGATTAAACCATAAATAAGTAAGTAGCGTTTACTGTGCTTGATCATGCGAGACACAAAACCTTGTGTACCCGAGTTCGTTCTGTCAAAACCACGGTTAAAGCCAAGGAAGAAACGACCAAATAAAGATTTATCGTTATGTACATGACTAGGTTTTAGCATGGTCGCACACAAAGCTGGCGTTAAAATCAATGCAACCAACACTGATAAACTCATCGCAGTTACCAAGGTAATTGAGAACTGGCGATAAATAACCCCTGTTGAGCCAGGGAAGAACGCCATAGGCACGAATACTGCCGAAAGCACCATCGCAATACCAACAAGGGCACCTTTAATTTCATCCATTGATTTACGTGTTGCTTCAAGAGGAGATAAGTTCTCTTCAGTCATAACACGTTCAACGTTTTCAACCACGACGATGGCATCATCTACCAGTAGACCGATGGCAAGTACCATCGCAAACATGGTTAGGGTATTAATTGAGAAGCCAAACACTTGCAAGATAGCAAACGTACCAAGCAATACAACAGGTACTGCAATAGTCGGAATAAGTGTTGCTCTGAAGTTCTGTAAGAATAAGTACATGACCAAGAACACCAGCACAACAGCTTCGATTAGAGTGCTTACTACTTTCTCAATTGAAAGTGATACGAATGGCGTCGTATCATAAGGCACAACCGTTGTTAAACCTTCAGGGAAGAAAGGCTCAAGTTCAGCAAGCGCCGCTTTAACGCCATCTGCTGTATCAAGTGCATTAGCACCACTGGCAAGCTTAACACCTAAACCTGATGCCGGTTTGCCGTTAAAACGCGCAACAACACCGTAGTTTTCACCACCTAATTCAACATCAGCAACGTCACTTAAACGAACAACTGAACCATCAGCATTGGTTTTTACAAAAATATTTCTAAATTGCTCAGGCGTTTGTAAGCGGCTTTGTGCAGTCACCGTTGCATTTAATTGCTGGCCACTCACCGCTGGCAATGCACCTAGTTGACCTGCTGAAACCTGCGCATTTTGAGCACTGATTGCAGCACTAATATCAGCAGGAGTTAATGAGTACTTCAGTAATTTAGCTGGGTCTAACCAAATACGCATTGCATATTGAGAACCAAACAGCTGTACTTCACCGACACCGTTTACACGCGAAATAATATCAAGCACGTTTGATGAAACATAATCACCGATATCGATGTTGTTCATACTACCGTCTTCAGATACAAAGCCTACAACCATTAAGAAGTTACGAGCCGATTTTGCAACCGATACACCTTGACGCTGTACTTCTTCTGGTAATAACGGTGTTGCAAGCGACAATTTGTTTTGTACTTGAACCTGTGCGATATCAGGGTCTGTATCTGCACTAAAGGTTAAGGTTAACGTCGCTGAGCCGTTAGACTCAGAGGTTGAAGACATGTAGAGCAAGCCATCTAGCCCTTTCATTTTTTGTTCAATAACCTGTGTAACCGTATCTTCTAGAGTACGGGCCGACGCACCAGGGTATGTGGCTTGAATACTAATTGCAGGTGGTGCAATGGATGGATACTGCGCAACCGGCAAACTTCTAATTGCTAAGATACCTGCCAGCATCACAACGATAGCAAGCACCCATGCAAATATGGGCCGATCAATAAAAAATCGTGACATTAAGTTTCTCCGTTACTGGCTGTTAGCTGCTGATTCTGCAGGCATTGCATTGACTGGTGCACCTGGGCGGATTTTCTGTAAACCTTCAACAATTAACTTATCGCCACTGTTTAGGCCGTCTGTCACTAACCAATTTGAACCAACAGTACGATCAGTTTTAAGCACGCGTGCTTCTACGGTATTGCCTTTGCTTACTACCATGGCAGTAGGCTCACCTTTGGTGTTTCTGCTTACGCCACGCTGTGGTGCTAAAATCGCATCACTTTTCACACCTTCAACAATCACTGCACGAACATACATACCTGGCAACAGTAATTTTTCAGGGTTAGGAAATTCAGCACGCAAGGTTACTGAGCCTGTGCTTGGATCAACAGTCACTTCAGAGAATTGCAATGTACCTTTATGTTGATAAGTACTGCCGTCTTCCATCTTTAATTCAACTTTTGAATGTAAAGCGGCATCTTTATCAAGCTCACCCGCAGCAATGGCTTTTTTCAAACGTGTTAGTTCACTGCTTGACTGAGTTAAATCAACATAGATTGGGTCTAATTGAGTAATGGTTGCTAATGCTGTTGCTTGATTAGCACTCACAAGGGCACCGGCTGTGACATCTGATTTACCAATTTGGCCACTAATTGGCGCTAATACTTTGCTGTAGTTTAAATTGATTTCAGCGGTTTTAAGCTGCGCTTGAGCCGTTAGTAAATCAGCTTTTGCACCTTTGTATGCTGCATCAGCTTCGTCGTAATCTTGTTGGCTTACAGCTTTGATGCTCAATAGCTCTTTGTAGCGTTCTGCTTTTGCCTTGGCATTAGCAATACTGGCTTGAGCTTTAGTAATAGCGGCTTTACTAGTCGCTACTTCAGCTTCAAATGTAGATGGGTCAATCTGATATAAAGCTTGGCCTTTTTCAACCTCAGCACCTTCAACAAACATACGAGACTGAATAATACCGTTAACCTGCGGACGAATTTGCGCAATACGTGAAGCAGCCACACGACCTGGCAATTCTTTAGTTAGTGTAAGTGGTTTACTTTGCATCTCAATAACGCCAACAGGAACAGCTTGAGCTGCCTGCGTTTGCCCTTGAGCCGATTCTGATTGGCCGCAGCCTGATAATAAAACAGCACCAGCCAAAGCTGACACTGCAAAAAATGGAATGCGAGAGCGCTGCATGTGTAGTTCCTTAGTTTAGAGTGAACGATCATTCTAAAGCAAAAAAGGCACAGATCAACCATCTTTAAAGAACTTTACATTAAATAAAATGCTTGCTTTAACGCATGAATTTTGTGCAATACATAAATTGCGCATTGAATTATTACGAACGTAACTGAGAAAGTTGTTTTAAAACTATTAGTTATGCGAATTGAAGTTATATCAATTCGCAGATTATTCGCCTAAACACATGCCCATTGCGCGGGCACTTGTTATTAAAGGATGTTCTAGAGGAATGACGCGATATTCAGAAGTAGCTTCTTTTAAACTGATTGGTTTAATTTCACCGTCTTTACTGACAGGGATAAAACCAAATTGGCCTTGCTTTACTAGCTCAAATGCTTGCACCCCAAACTCTGCTGCAAGCACCCTATCAAACGCATTAGGTGTGCCACCACGTTGAATATGCCCTAATACGGTTACTCTTACATCAAGGTCAAGCGCTACACGTATTTGTGAAGCAAGCTGCTCAGCAATACCACCTAGTACAGGGTTTTCGTAACCGAGTTCATTTGATTGTTTACTAACAACACCACCAGCAACAGGTTTAGCTCCTTCTGAAATGACAATATTGGCAAATCCGTGGCCTTTATCAAAACGTGATGTTAGTTTGGCTTTAATCGCTTCAATATCGTAAGGAATTTCTGGAATAAGCGCGACTTCTGCGCCAGCTGCAATAGCAGAGTGCAAACAAATCCAACCGGCATCGCGTCCCATTACCTCAGTCACAATCACTCGGTTATGACTTTGCGCTGTTGGTATTAATCGATCAATTGCTTCGGTGGCGGTGTCGACAGCAGTCTGAAAACCAATTGTGTAATCAGTGCCATATAAATCATTATCAATGGTTTTTGGTACGCCTACGATATTTAAGCCATGCTCAAATAAATGCTGAGATACCCTATGCGAACCATCACCACCAATATTTATAACGGCATCAAACCCAAGTTGCTTAATAATAGTGATTAACTCATCAGAGCGGTCAATAAACACTTGTTCGCCTGCTATTTCAGCAGGAAAAGCGGTTGGATTCCCTTTATTAACAGTTTCGAGAATTGTTCCACCACGAACATGAATACCCGCCACCACTTCACTAGTTAAGTGTATAATATCATTTGGTTTTTCAAGCACACCACAGTAAGCTCTTCGGCTACCATACACCTGCCAATTGCCATCATGCTCGGCTGCTTTAACCACCGCTCTGATCACCCCATTAAGCCCAGGGCAATCACCCCCACTTGTTAATAGCAGTAATTTTTTCATTGTGTTATCAACTTCGTTCACTGATTAATTACAGATTAGCTTATATGTTGAACTTTCGCGTATGACTTACATCAACTAAAGTTCGGTTTCTTATGAGTAGAAAAAAGCGCAACAAAAAGCACTAGTAATAGATACTTAGGCAGACTAGTCAGTAAAGTGGTGTTATCAATATTTGCAGAAAAGCTGTTAACAGCAAAATATAAATGCAGCGCTAAAAATGGTGTCAGCAATATAAAGTATGAATACGCTTTATCTTTAAGGTAAAGAGACTTACTAATGAGTAAAAATACTAAAAGTAACGCTAACAAAGGAAGGCCTAAAGTAACGATATCAACCATTGATAAAGCAAAGTTAGGTGACAAGTCATAAAGGGCTGAAAGTACTTCGGTTGGAATCGCAATAGCTGAACCATAACCTATGACTGGTATAGATAAATAGGCAAATAAACAGCCAAAAATAAATAAAAGTAGTACGTTATATTTCATAACCCCATTCCATGGTTTGTTCATTATTAGCCTTACGCTAACTAATAATGAACAAATAATCCACTACTTTTTCAGTACCTTACATCGTTAAAATGTCTTAACTTTAAAGGCTAGGTTTTCTACCGCACAGCCTGTACTACTGGTGTTTACACGGTAAAAATGAGTATTGTCAGTGGCATTTAAATCCAATAAAAACTCATCATGCTGAGCGACTGCTTGTTGCTCTTGTGTTAAGCACATAGCTTGTACAAGCGAACGTAATTTAGCATCTGAAAATATAGTGCCAAAACGCTGCATCGGCAGTGGCGGAATTTTAATACTAGGGAGTGCATTATCAACAGTTCGTTTAGCTAGAGTAAAACCATCCTTTGTTACATCAATAACTGCACCAGCAGGCCAATAACTGATTGCTCCGTTATTTTTAGCGTTAGATTTAACATGCACGACACCGCTTTTACCAATCACCGTCATTAGTGCGGTTTCACCAGCTCGAATTGATACAAGGGCGGTGGTCTCATCAATGCCAAAACCATGCTGTTGCCCGGTATCTGCCAGTAATCTTGCCAAACGCATTGTTCTGTTGCGCTCGCTAAAGTGTGTATCAAGAACACCATAAGTAAAGCTGCCAAGCCCACCTTGTTTTTCATAGGTAAGACTATCAGCCGAAAGCTTATCACCGCATTCATTTTCACAGCGCTCACTTGGCGGTGATACCGCAAACGAGCCTTCTCTCATTGCCGCTAAACTTGTACCATTTGAAATCATCGGCACTGTGCCATAGGCATTTTTACCACCACTTTGCACCGCTGTACCTGCGCTTGTGCCAACAAGTAATGGTCTTTGTAAAATTGCCTGAGTCCAAGGATATTGCTTACCGTTATCATCAAACAGTACTTTTCTGGTTAAACTCTGATCGCCACCGTTAAACATAATACCCGTCGCGTTTTTAATCAGCTTAACTAAATGATCGACCCCTTTATCACAAAGCGCTTTTTCGGCCTTAGTTCTATCAGGGTAAATAGTCTCACGATTAAAAACGCCCATAGACTCTATACGTAAAGATTCCAAACTCTCACATTGCTTACTAGTAATCGCAATTGCTAAGGCGGGTGTTAGAGGTAACCAGCTTGATTCAACACCAGTAAAGTTTAATAACCCTTCATAAAAGTCAGCTGATTCATATGGATCTCTGCTTGATGCAGTAACCGCTAAAATTGTTGGTGATTCGGTGGTTGTTTTTAATGAAGCAGCAACAAAGTCTAAAATATCATTGGCTGCACGTTCGTTATTATCGCTTGTACTTACCAACTCTTTTTGGCGGGTCGAATCTGTATTTGATACAGCCACTTCAAGTGAGTCTATGACAAAGTTGTATTCTGAATCAGTAAGCTCGTTTAGTAACTTGTTATCTAAATCGCGCCAAGCCCATAAAATATCACTTTTGGTGATCACACCTGACTTTTGACGTGCAATCTGTGCTAATACCTTAAGCGTTTGCTGACGATTTTTTTTGTTCTTGGTTGGCCAATTTGTCTTTATTGCAGATAAAGCATCATTATTTAATCGATATTGATTATTCTGTTTACCACTAATCTGTTTATTCGAAAGACAATTTTTAGGGCTCATACTTGAGCAGGTGGTCAAAGATCCGCCAATTAAAACCAACGTTTGCTGTTGATCATTTGCATAGACTTTGCTGCCAAATGATGCGAAAAACAAACTAAATACCAAAGAAAAAGCTGAAGTTTGATATTTAGTCTTTTGCTCCTTAAGGATGTTCATATTGTTACACTCTTGTAAAAAAATATTAGAAAATTGCTTGCGCAGCTTTTTGTTGCTTGCTATAAAAAAAAGGAACATTTAAAAACGCGAGTAAGCTAGCACTGTATCGCTAGCTTTGTCAAAAGACCTTACGGATTGGAATTATGTTGAAAAACGCATTATCGCTGTGCACATATTTCTACTCTCCACACTACCTTTCGGAGTGGTTTGACGAGTAGCCACACCTCACTTCCTGTGAGGGGCTAGTTGTGTCTATAACCCACTGCCCTGTCTAAAAAATTATAACAATTATTCAAAACGTCACGGTTTTGCCGTGTGTTTTTTAAGACAAAGGTAAATCAATATGTTTCGTCAGTTATCAATTGCTGTAGCAATCAGTGCTGTGCTGTGCCCAGTACAAACTGTGTATGCTCAAAACGACCAACAATCAGAAAAAATTGAACGAGTAGAAGTAACAGGATCACGAATTAAAGGGGTTGATTTAGAAGGAACCATCCCGCTTACAGTGCTTGACCAAGATGCAATCAAGCGCTCAGGAGCGAACACTATTCATGAATTATTAAAAGATTTATCGGTTTTTAAAGGCGGTTCCGGTACCTTTTCAACATCTGAAAGTGGTGGTACATCAACCTCAACGCCAGCGGGTCAATCCGCTGCAAGCTTAAGAGGTATGGGTCCCTCAGCCACATTAACACTCATTAATGGCCGCCGTGTTGCACCAAGCTCGTTCGCAGCAGGCACTGAGAACTTTGTCGATGTAAACTCAATTCCGCTTGCTGCAATCGAGCGCATTGATATTTTAGCCACTGGCGCATCAGCAATTTATGGTGCTGATGCGGTAGCCGGTGTTATTAACTATATTCTTAAAGATGACTATCAAGGAGCTGAAGTAAACACTTCTTACACCAATAGTTTTGACAGTCATGATGAAGCTAAGAAGCAACTTAACTTAGTCTACGGAACCAATATCGGTGAAAGTAACTTAACGGTATTTGCTGATATTTACGACCGCAATGCCTTTAAAGCGACCGACAGAAGTTATACCGCAACACCTAATCTAGTGAATGGTTACTCATATTTACCGAAACTTGAGAACTCACCAAACATTTATTATTACAGCAGCCGAGATAGCAATGAACTACCAGCGCCAAACTGTAAAACAGAGCTTGTCACGACTGAGCATGGTGAGCAAATTTGTGCTTACTATGCAAACCAAGATGATTACCTAGAAACCCCATTTGAAAGCCTTTCAACTGGCTTTATGTTTAACAGCACCTTAGGTGATTTAGATTGGCATACCGATTTCTTCTATAGCCAAACTAAATCAAAAGCCTATTCATCACCTGCACCAATCAATCAAATAAACGACGATGATGGTCCGTTTATCATAGAAGATGCGCTATTCATTTATGATAACGCTGATGGCAGTAACGACTTAATGGACCAGCTTTATATTGATCCATTTACCACTCAAGCGGGTCGAGATGTGTATGGCTTTGCATTTGATGCACGTTTTAATTCACCACGAACTGTTGAAGTTGAAACTAAAAACTTTCGCTTAGTCAGTAGCCTAGCCGGTTACATTGGTGACTGGAGTTGGGAGTCAGGTGTAACATTTTCTCGTTCTAAGTCAGAGCAAGAAGCGATTGATGGTATTTACAACCGCTACCAATTTCATGCTGCAATCACTGGTGAATTATGCTCCGACGGTTCATTAGCTACATTTGATGGAACTCAGCTCAATTGTTCGCAAGGTCAGTTAATGCCATTCTACAACCCTTTTTTACAGGGTGATGCTAATAATGATGCGGTGCTTGAGCTTGCAAAAGCAAACCCTAGTAGAAGTGGTGAAAGTACAGTTTACGGATGGGATTTAAACTTTAATGGCGACTTATTTACATTTAATGAGTTACCCATTTATGCTGCATTTGGTATTGAGGCTCGCCGAGAAGAGTTAAAAGATATTCCGTCTTTAGACTCTCAAGCGCGTGCTGAAAATGGTTATTTAGTTGATGTTTTTGGTTTTGGCTCGAGCTTATCAGAAGCAGACCGTACGCAATACGCTGCATTTGTAGAGTTGAATATGCCAGTTACTGAGCAGCTAGAATTGCAAGTTGCTGGTCGTTATGATCATTACGATGACTTTGGTGGAACATTTAACCCTAAAGTGGGGTTAAGCTACCGCCCTTCAGATTCTCTAATTATTAGGAGCTCTTGGTCAACGTCGTTTAGAGCACCTTCATTAACTCAAGCTGGCGTAAAATTACGTACCACACAATCAAGCTTTGATTGCGGCGCAAATCAGGCAGTTGCAGACTTATACTGTATGGGTGATGGTACAGAAGTCAGTGTTAACAGCCTAGAACTTGGGAATCAAGCACTCAAAGCCGAGGAATCTGAAGCGCTCAGCATTGGCTTTGCATGGAGTCCATCTGTAAATACCAACCTAACTGTCGATTATTGGCATTTTGATCATGAACAAGTCATCGATACCAATATGACTGCCGTGCTTGATAGAGCAATCACGGATGCTTCACTGCGTCACTGTGGCTTAGTACCACAAGGACAACAAGGTATTTCCTACGAGCAGCAGCTGTGTGAAGTAACCGATAATGCAGGCCTTAATATCGAAAGTGATGGCGCTAATCTTTCAGAGATCCTAGCAAACTATATAAGTGAGTTTAATCCGCGCGAAGATGAGCTATTCCTGCCACTTTTTAGAGATCATGTTATTCCACTGGAAAATACCGGCACACAAACCTTAGCGGGAATTGACTTTAAGTTCGATCATCGTTTTCTTTTTGCAAAAGGTAATTTAACACTCGCTTTTGATGGTACACACTATTTAGAGTTTGAGCGAAACAAACCCGGTTCAGATACAATCGAAAAGCTAATCGGCACTTATCGCTACCCTGAAAATGTTGGCAGATTCTCTATCGATTGGGATGCCGAGAGTTATTATTTAAACCTAGGCGCCAATTATACCAGTAGCTATGAGGATGATATTGAAGGGCTGCGTGGCCGTGAAATACATGAGCTAACAGAACTTGGCGAGCTTAATGATGAGTTAAAGCGTGATGTTGATGACTGGCTAGTATGGGATTTATCAGCCGGATATTTTATCAATGATGCTTTATCAATCCGTGCTCGTATCGATAATATCTTCAATAAAGAACCGCCTAAACTATATGGTTCAAGTCGAGGTTTTGATTCTATAAACCATAATGCTTATGGCAGTCGCTATACGTTAAGTTTGAGCTACCGCTTTTAGCGAGGTATGGGCGGCTTAATAGTCGCCCTCACTTTTGAGCTTACGTTATCTTAAACTAACGACTCTCAGTATTAATCTTCCTTAGCAAGGGCTATAATACCTTGCTTATCTTATAAACGTCGAATGACATTTAAGTGACTTTATGAAAAACAAACAGTTTGCGATGCCAGATGCGAGCATCATTTTGTTGTGCGTCGCAGTTATCGCCTATTTTGCCAGCCTATTTATAACCCCCGGTGTGTTTAATGCCGAAAAAGATAGCCATAGCGTTGAATTATCACAATATCAAACAGCCTCAGATCATACCCCGCCAGCATTTTTTGCAGAAGGTGGTGAAATTGGCCTCGCTAATGTCTTATTTGAAGGGTTAGTGTCAGGTGATAAGTATGGCGCAGCGATTGGTGTAATGGCGTTTATTTTAATCACTGGCGGTGCGTTTGGGATTATCTTAAAAACCGGTGCGATAAATAACGGCATAATGGCACTGATCAACAAAACACAACATATTGAGTGGGTATTCATTCCTCTCTTGTTCGTGCTTTTCTCTTTAGGCGGTGCAGTTTTCGGCATGGGTGAAGAAGCCATCGCCTTTTGTATTGTGTTATTCCCGATTATGAAACAACTTGGCTATGACGCAAAAGTAACGGTATTAACAACCTATGTTGCTACACAAATTGGCTTTGCCACCTCATGGATGAACCCGTTTAGCATTGCCATAGCTCAGTCTATAGCTGAAATTCCCGTTTTTTCTGGCGCAGGGTTCAGAATGGTTGCTTGGCTTGTTTTTACTTCATTTGGCCTTGTATTCACTATTCGCTATGCCAACTCTATCAGAGCCACTAAACAACAATCTAACCAACACCAAGACAGTGCAATAAATTTAGATAACGCAGATAAACTAATCTTACTTACTTTTATTGCTGGCATTGTTTGGGTTATTTGGGGCGTGATGGCTAGGCAGTATTATATTCCTGAATTAGCAGCGCAATTCTTTTGCCTAGGGATTGCTTGTGCTGTAATCGCCAGCCTATTTAAAAAACAAACTGCCAATGAAAGCGCAAACGCATTTAAAGAAGGTGCTCAAGAGCTCCTACCTGCAGCGCTTTTAGTTGCTCTGGCAAAAGGCGTTATTTTAATACTTGGCGGTAGTGACTTAACCTCGCCTTCAACTCTAAATACCTTGCTGTACTACAGTGCCACCAGCATTTCAGTTGTACCCGACTATATTGCGGCTTGGGGCATGCTATTATTTCAAAGTGTATTTAACTTCTTTGTTTCGTCAGGCTCTGGACAAGCTGCCATAACGATGCCGCTAATGTCACCGCTCGGTGATTTATTAAATATCTCACGTCAAATTGTGGTGTTAGCATTTCAGTTGGGTGATGGTTTAACCAATATTTTTATTCCGACTTCTGCTAGTCTCATTGGCTGTTTAGGTATTGTTAAATTAGATTGGAGTGAATGGGCACGTTTTATTTGGCGCTTCACTTTAGCTTTGTTTGGCCTTGCTAGCTGCTTTATTTTTCTCGCACACTTTATTAACTATCAGTAAAAGATTTAATTATGTTAACACTTATAAAAGGCGCAGACGTTTTCGCCCCCTCACCTTTAGGCACTCAAGATGTTCTTATTGCTGGCGGAAAAATAGTTGATATACAGCCTGAAATCACCATCGATACTTATCAGAGGATTACCACAGTCGATGGCACTCATTGTATTTTAGCCCCAGGGTTTGTAGATTCACTCGTTCATATAACTGGCGGAGGCGGCGAAGCTGGCTTTGCAAGCAGAACACCAGAAATGAACCTGACTGATGCAACATTGCATGGCACAACAACCGTTATTGCAGCCCTTGGCACTGACTCAAGTAGCCGAACTCATAGTAACCTGATTGCTAAAGCAAAAGAGCTGAAAGAGCTTGGGCTCAACGTGTTTTGTCATTCGGGCTCATATCATTTACCTGCGAAAACACTGACTGGCTCAGTCACCAGCGATTTAATGTACATTGATGAGTTTATTGGTGTGGGTGAAGTTGCTATATCTGATCATCGTAGTAGCCAACCCACGGTACAACAGCTGGCAGAGCTTGCCGCAGAGGCAAAAGTGGCAGGCATGTTAAGTGGTAAAAAAGGCACAGTCAGCATTCATGTTGGCCCTGTTGATACACATTTATCGTTATTACATGAGGTTGATAAGCTAACCGATATTTCACTGGCACAATTTTACCCAACTCACATGAATCGAAATATCGACTTACTTAATGCTGGGGTAGAGTTTTGTAAAGCCGGTGGCACTATCGATTTTACAACAAGTACAACCGAGTATGACCTTGCTCATGGTGAATACTCTGCCGCACACGCACTCGCTTATTGCCTAGAGAATAAGGTCGACCCAACAAAGCTCACTATGAGCTCTGATGGCCATGCAAGTCTCCCTATTTTTGACAAAAGCTATAATCTGCTTGGCCTTGAAGTCGGTAAAGAGTCTACATTGCATGGTTCGTTTGTAGAAGCAGTGCAAAAATATAATGTTTCGATTGAACACGCTTTAATGGCGATTACATCAAACCCTGCACAGATACTGGGTATCAATAAAGGTGTCATTAAACAAAATGCAGATGCCGATCTTGTGCTACTTAATAAAACAACGCTTGCGCCAACAGAATGCTGGTCAAAGGGTGTTCATATGGTAAGCAAAGGTAACGCCCTTGTGAAAGGCGCCTTTGAGTAAGGCCGCATCGGCGGCCTAAACAGTATCCGAAATGCGAGTAACGAGTAGTTGCTCGACTTTCACTCCTTCAACATCGACAACTTCAAACTTATAGCCACCAAAATTGATAAACTCAGCGCGTTTAGGCAGGCGTTTCATGGTGTAGATCAAAAACCCTGCGACTGTTTCGTAATGAGATTGCTCAGGGAACTCTTCAATTTCAAGTACCTTAGCAAGCTCAACCACAGGTGTTAAACCATCGACCAGCCAAGATGAATTATCACGTTGAATAATTAACTCTTCGCCTTGATGGCTAATTAAATCCCCCATAAAGCCTTTCATTAAATCTTTGACAGTGACAATACCTACCATGAGTGCATACTCGTTAACCACAACGGCAAATGGTTCAGCCGCTTTTTTGAATGTGTTTAAAGCTTCAGACAAACTCAATGTTTCTGGAAGATAAAAAATATCTTGGCTTATCAATTCATTATCAATTTCGGCGCTTTGCCCTTTAAGCACTTTGCGCAAAATATCTTTTGATTCAACTGAACCTATTAATTTATCTAAATTACCATCACAGACTAAAAAGTGGTTATGTGGATGTTCGATAATTTTGGTCGCCACTTCTTGAGCATCAGCTTTAACATCAAAATAGACAATTTGATCACGAGGAGTCATTACACTCGATAAAAAACGCGCTTCTAAATCGAATACATTGCCAATTAACTCATATTCTTGTTGCTGTAAGCTACCGTACTCTGCCCCTGCATCCATCATCGCCACAATGTCTTCTGTCGTAACAATGTCTTCTCGTTCAGCGGGTACTTTAAACGCGCGCAAAATCAGGTTGGTAATTCCATTAAAGAAAACGACAAAGGGTGTTAACGCAAAAGTTACCCAGCGCATTATAGAAACCACATTAACTGCAACGGCTTCCGGCATAATCATCGCTAACCGTTTAGGTAATAAGTCAGCAAATAGAATAAACAAAGAGGTAATACTCAAAAACGAAATCAAAAAGCTGATTTGGCTTAGTAAAGGTCCTTGGTAAATCATACCTAAGATTTGTTCGATATAAGGCGATAATGCTTGCTCACCAACAATACCACCCAAAATGGCAATTGCATTTAGGGCAATTTGTATCATGGCAAAGAAAGCACCAGGTTGCTCTTGCAACGCCAGCACCGCTTGGGCTTTAGAACTCCCCTCGTCCACCATTACTCGTAATTTAATCTTGCGTGATGCTGCTATTGCAATTTCGCTCATAGCAAACAACGCACTGATCAGAATTAAAATAATAATAATGAGTAAGTCACTCATTGTAACTCCTAACATTTAAACGCATTCAGGGTGTTGAATGCAAACAACTTTTTGCTCGTTTTGCTAGCTAGAGTTTGGCGAGAATGGACAAAAAGCAGCTGATTATAGCCGCTTTATTACAATCAACAAGTGCTATTTTTAATCGTAATCAGCAAAGGCTTTACTTAACTTCTCAAGCCATGCAGTGTTCATATTTTTATTACAAGCAAAATATAAGTCAGGATTAACAACAGGAATACTAAACACTGGTTTTAGTGAGTTGAGTGTAGAGTCTTTTTGTAATTCAAAATTAAATTGTTGATCACTTAAAACGACTAAATCTATGCTCGTTCGACGACTTTTTAACACATCATAAATATTGTCAAAACTATCAAGTAATATCAGCTGATTTGTTTCATCAAAGCCATGTTCTTTTAAGAAAATATGAGAGTAATTATCTTTTAGCACCGCAATACGGTATTGCTTAGCTTGTTGTAAATGACTAATTGAAATTTGCTGAAAATTAAACGAATAAAATGAAGCAGAGAAACGTCCAAGTTTTGACAACCAGATAAAATCACGCTCCCTAGCAGGTAATCTAGCTATTGAGAATATACATGTATTTTCATCTCTAAGAGCCGCATTGTAAGAAACAGACCAAGGGTTCACAGAAATTTCATAGTTGATGTTACTTTGCTTGAGCGATGTTAGTACTTTATCAACTACAGTCCCCACTAACTCACCATTCTCATCTTGATACTGTAACTGCGGTAAATTTTCAGTGACCACTGTAATTGCAGAGAATACAGGTAAAGACACTAGTAAACAAAGTAAGATAAAGAGCTTATGCATAATCGCTATACCGGAAATTATAATTATTTTTTATACAAATATAGCGCGAGGTGATGAAATTTGAAATGTAAAACAGAAATAAACAATTAGCGGAAACTAAGTTTCCGCTAATCTTGCAAAATGAATTACTTATTCATTGCACCAATCAAAAATGCAGAGATTTTAGCACCTTCTCTGAGTGTCGTTTCAGAACTTGTTTGGCCGATTAGTGAGCTGTCGGTGAATGGCGCGATTTCCATCATATCAGCACCTGTAATTGGGAACTCGTCAGCCAATGCAACAAGAATGTCTAATGCATGCTGAGGTGTTAAGCCACCGGCTTCTGGTGTTCCTGTCGCTGAAGCAAAGCTTTCATCAAGCGCATCAATATCAAAGCTCACATAAAGCTCATCAACATTATCTGCTTTAAGTTGTGCAATCACTTCGTCAACAACTGCTTTAGCGCCACGTTCGATTATTTCGTGTGCCCAATGTTGTTTAACACCAAACGTGTCTTCCCAATGTTGCTTAGGCTTACCACTAGAGCGGATGCCAAATTGAATTAGGTTACGTGGCGCTGGTAAGTACTCAAGAATATGTGTACACCAAGAACCAAAGCATAAATCAATACCAAGACGCTCTACTAATAAATCTGTATGAGCATCAAAGTGAATGATTGCAGTGCGTTTGCCAGCATCACGTTTTGCTTTTAAGTAAGCTTTAGTTAGCGGGTAGCTAATTGAGTGATCGCCACCAATACCAAAAATACCCTTATCAGGGTAGTTCGCATAAAAGCCGTCACAGACATCTTCAGTGATAGACAAAGGTGATACATGGTATTCACTGTTTTCATCAGCATATAACGCTTTTTGGCAGTTTGTGATGGTCGCATCGTTAAGGTATTTATCATGCAGTAAATGTGGGATCACACGCACATCACCTAAATCAAAAGCGCGTGCTTGCGGTTGTTGATCAATCAAGGTAGAGCGTAAAAAAAGAGGTCCCCAGTTAGCACCACGTAATATACCACCGCCGCAGTCAGAGCTAATACCTAAAATAACGGCTTTGTGCTCAGACTCTGCCAATGTTTCAAGTGACTCTTTCCAAAGCACATCAACATTGTCTGTTTGACCGTATAATTTAGTACGCAGCGCATCTTTACGCTCTTTTGCTGTATTTACTGTAAATACACCATCGCCAGGAGGACAAAGACACTGACTTAGTTTTTCGTGGAATGCTTTTTGTGTGTTACTCATCTCTACTCCGCTGATCATTGTCTGCATATTCATGCGTAAACAAAAAAGTTACGCAATCAGTTTTGTGTATAGTTAAGATTTTTAAGACTCAACAATCACTTGCTCAACCGAATCTATAACTCACTGATATTGAAAGGTTATATTTTTAATGCAGATGAATTTAAACTGCTCTAGTCAAATAAGAGCGCTGTATTTTGGCAGGTATAACATGCGCGAAAAGAAAGTCAAATTTTGCGGCAACCGAGTCGATTGCCGCTATAGATTTATATTCAAACGAAGTGAATACTCATTATTCGTAGCCTCTTGGCTTCTTGGTTTTGATAACAGCAATGTATGCATGCCAACTGGCGTAGCTTAATAAAGGCATAATCACAATAAACCCAGCAGTGCCTGTAATAAAACCAACAAACACTAAACAGAGTATTATCCCAGCCCAAACAACCATGGCAGCAAAATTGGTTTTAACCGCATTCATTGAAGAAATTACCGCAGTCATGATATCAACTCGGCGTTCCATCATAATTTGCGGGGTAAACGCTGAGATAGCAAATACAGTGACCAGTAAGATACCACCGACAATACTACCGAGCGTTAAAAACGCAGATAACTGCTCAAAACTCGGGTTAACAACATTCGGATATAGGGCGTGGATGAGCGCAGCTAAACGCATCCAAACAATCATAATCACCATTAATAACACAGCAAAGCCCCATTCACCTGCTGGGTTTCTAAACATAGATTTAAGGCTATGCATTAGAGTAGGTTTATGGCCTTTTTCAAGCTCCCACGCTACATCATAAAGGCCAGCAGCAAAGGCAGGGCCTATTAATGCAAAGCCAACCACAGCAGGCAAAATAACTAAGTGCGTATCAAACTGATATACAAAATACATAATTGTCGCTGGTATCAAGGTAAATACTAATCCGTAGACAAGGCTCAGTATTGGCGCATTAGCGATGTCCTTAAATGCAAGTGCTAACCAATGAAACGGTGCAGATGCAGATATTTGAGAGCTCTCTAAACAACGAGCAAATTCGTGATTTTTGTTCATAGAAGATGATGCTGGCATAATGTATCCTCATTAAAGGTGACATCTTTAGGTTTAGGTTAACTGTGCAATTCTTGCAACATTGTTAAGTTAATCGGACATCTGTCCTGTACTTTAAACACATATGATTAAAGTATTACGCTTTAGACAAAAATAAGGTTTAATAATGGAAAAGGTATTTCACTTAGGGATCACACGTGACGACTTAAAAGGGGCAACTCTTGCTATCGTACCTGGCGATCCTGACCGCTCAGCACGCATTTCTACGCTTCTTGATAACCCTGAATGCTTAGCGAAGACTCGTGAATTTCATGTTTACCGTGGTGAGCTAAACGGCCACAGCATTGTCGTTTGTTCAACCGGTATTGGCGGCCCATCTACTTCAATTGCTGTTGAAGAGCTTGCCCAACTTGGTATTGATACCTTTTTGCGAATTGGCACGACCGGTGCTATTCAGCCGCACATCAATGAAGGCGACATTTTAATTAGCCAAGCATCTGTTCGATTAGATGGCGCAAGCCAGCATTTTGCACCACTAAGCTACCCTGCTGTGTCTGACTTTTTTGCTACACAAGCAATGGTCAATGCATGTGATAAATTAGGAATTAATTTCCACATTGGTATTACTGCATCAAGTGACACATTCTACCCAGGTCAAGAGCGTTACGATACTTATTCAGGTTATGTTCCGCGCTCATTCCAAGGCAGCTGTGAAGAGTGGCAAAAACTAGGTGTGATGAACTACGAGATGGAATCAGCAACACTATTTACTATGTGTGCTGCCCTTGGCTTACGCGCAGCATGTGTTGCAGGTGTTTTAGTAAATCGTACTAAACAAGAGATTCCGAATGTTGACCACGGCGAGATTGAGAAAAAATCAGTCGCCGTCGTCATTGAAGCTGCAAAACTATTGCTTAATTAAGCGTTACTTAATTTCGCAATATAGTGCTCAAATGCTGGTGGGTTTGCAAAGCTTGCCAGCACAGATTTAGCCACCTCATATTGATTTTCTGCCCCTTGTGTTTCTAACAAGGTTATCGACTTAACTGTTTTATCATCAAAGCTTAAACCCGCAAGATAAAACTGACTCAATGCACTTTGTAATGGCGAAAGGCTTGGACTATAGGCAGCATTTTCGGCATAGCTTCCGTAAAAATCCCCTTCGGTAAATGTACTTAATTTAACAGCACTAAAATTACCTGTGTATGGCACATATGCATTGAGTGCCAATGCAACAAGTTTAGGGTCATCAATCGTAAGATCAGTAAATTGTTTATCACTTTGCTTATGCGAGAATAAACACGCTTCATTACCTAAATCTTTTGGTCCAAATGAATAAGGGAGTAACTCATGCAAATTAAAATCACGCTCTGGTAATAAAATTTCCAATGAATCTGCGGTACTCAATTCATTCATAAATTGGCGGCAGTAACCACAGGGTGCATCACTGATTGCGATCCTTTGCACTGCTTGCGCACCATTAAGCCACGCATTATTAATCGCTGATTGCTCAGCATGAACGACTAAACTTAATGCTTGATGAGAAAACTCAACATTCGCACCAAAATAGAAATTTGTTTCGCCTTGCTTGTTTAATCCTACTGCAATCGCGCCCACATAAAACTTTGAAATTGGTGCCACAGAAAACAAACTTGCGACGGGTACACAGGCTTTTAGTAACTCAAGTTGGCTAACTTGAAACTGCTGACAAAGAGAAGAAATATCTGTTTGAGATAAGATGCCACGTTGCTGTTTAAGCTGGGCAAAAAGAGAATTTTTTTGTTGATCATTGAAGCTAAACGGCTCTGAATTTTGAGCTAGTTTGCTTGCATCTATCCTAGTTGCTGTCATAACAAATTATAATTATTAATTGGCTAAACAGTTTAAAAGGTTACGTAATGAATTGCTAGGTTTTGGCGGTAAACATCAAGGTAAATCGCACAATAAAAGCTAAAAATTAGCGGTATTTGTAAGCCCAGATATACACAACAAAATAGCGATGACTAGCTCGACCAATTATTGACGAACCAGCCAATTTTTTGCTTTGTTAAAACATTCAAAGTTTTCAGCTTGTAAGTTATAGCGCTTTGCTTTTTGCATAAATAAGTCGTGCATAAAACCATCAAAACTTACGACAATTGCCACAACAGCTTCTTTCAAAGAGTTTGCCACTGCCGGCATAATTGTGAATAAATCAGCAGGTGCGAAATTGTGCGTCAACTCAGACACGTCAACGAGTATTTTATCTGACCCATATAATACTGAGTATTGTTGGGCGATTTGGTAAAAGTTAATCACATCCTGTGCGCTTGCCGTCCCTCTTAACGTCATCATAACTAACGACGTAGATGCATCATAGGTAATGCAAGTAGACACGTTTGACATAAAAATACTCTTAAACTGCGTGAGTGGTTAGGGGTTAACTCTAGCTCTCAGAGTTGAAAGCCAGCATATTTTATTTATAACCCTAACCTAGTCAATAGCTAGCAATTAAATAGGTATGACCAGCATTAAATATAAGAATTTATAACTAGAAAAATACATTTTTGGCGTTACCTTAAATTAACCTTTAATGCTTTTTTTAAACATGCACGAGAATTCTGCCTTTAATTTAAGCCTTTTCAGATGCCCTTAAAATGAATGAAAACTTACAATGAACATCATCTTAAAGCAGTAGTGTAAACACGTATTATCTGTTGATACATGTTTCAAGGATAGGGAAAAATCATGAGATTCATGGTTCAAATTATCGCAGGCATGTTATTGTCAATTCCTTTGCAAGCAACTGCAATTACAGCAATAGAATTTGAAAAAATCCGCAGCCAAGTTAAAAACACTTACGCAAACTCAAGACAACTAGGTTTAGAAGAAGTGAGTAAGATACTAGCTAATACTGAGTTGAATCTTGAACAGAAGATCATTATGACCAACTATAAAGCGTGGTTTTTATCTGGTAATAATAAACTAGATGAAGCGATGACGACGCTTGTAGAGTTCGAGAATATGGTTGCCAAATCGAAAGATAAGAGCTTGATGTATGGCTACTTTAATATTTCGGGAAATATCTATTCTCATTTAGGGTTATATCAAGAAGCACTTAATCAATACAAATTAGCCCTCCCTTTTGCAAAGATGAGACATAATAACCTTGTAATGCAAACTGAAAACAACATCGCTGTTATCTACTTAAAATTACACTTCTATAATAATGCGGCAGACATATTTAAAAGATTTAAACAATATAGTAAAACAAACAAAGACACCTTTAATGAATCAATTACGACCAATCATCAGGCAATAGCTTTGCTCGGTTTAAAAGAATATGAGCAAGCATTAGAGCTACTTACTGACATATATGACTTTCAAAAAGACAACAACTTTGTTTTGCATCAGGTAGTTAACCTAACCACTCAGGGAAAAATTTATAACTCTCAAGCACAATTTAAAAAAGCAGAAACAATATTGAAAAAAGCACTCAATTTACTAAATGAGGATAATCTTAAAAGCGATAAACTTGCTGTAGTATTAGAACTTGCAAAAACATATGAAGCCCAAAGCAAACCTGCTCAGGCTCTAGCACAAATTCAGTCAATTGATTTAAAAAATAAAAAAATCTCTGACTATGAATTATTGCTAGCTACACAAGAACTATCGGCCTCTTTGCATTTACAACAAAAAAACTACCATGCAGCAATTGATGCATACAAACAGCTCTATGAAACTAAAGAAAAAATTCTGAGAAGACAAACCAGTACTAATCTTGCCAAAGCGTTGGCAGAATTAGATATAACGACTAAAGAAGCAGAAATTGAACTTTTAACTAAATCAAATCAAGTTCAGGCTTCAAACAATAAAGCAAATAAAGTGATCTTTATGGCGATTGCTTTTACGTTATGCTCAATTTTAATCGTATTAACGTTGATGACAGTGAGGACGAAGCAACAAAAGAATGTTCTATCTAAAACATTAACAAAACTTCATAACACACAAGCACAACTTATTGAAATCGAAAAAATAGCATCGTTAACCGCATTAGTATCAGGTATGGCGCATCAATTAAATACGCCCATTGGCACCATTGTAACTGCCAGCTCTTTAATTGATGATCAACTAACACTTATTTGCCAAAAGTTTAAATCTCAAGAGCTGTCTAGCAAGCACCTTCATAGCTTTTTAAACGATACAAACGATGCAAAAGATTTAATACAGGCTAGCATCGCTCGACTTGCCAGTATTGTCGAAGAATTTAAGGCACTCAATGTGTCTATTGATTTAGATAAACCGCTAGTCCAGTTTAACCTAACAGAAGAAATATCACGCAGAGTTCTGCCTTTCTCAAGTTATTTAGGAAAGTGTATTAAATTCGATATTCAGGGTGATAATGTTGTAATAACTTCTTACCCTGCAATTATTGGTGACATATTAAAAACCTTAATCATTAATTCCTGCGAACATGGTTTTGCAATAAAGCTACACGGTTTAATTGAGATCGAGATTAGAGCTTTTCCTAAGCATGTCGAAATTATTTATCAAGACAACGGGGTCGGTATTAAGGAAGCTATCTTGCATGATATCTTTACTCCTTTCTATACCACTAATATGGGCGATAAACACCTAGGACTTGGGTTAAATGTTGTTTTTAATGCAGTTAAATTTAATTTGAAAGGAGAAATATGCGCCGAGCCTTATGAACACGGCGCACGATTTGTTATTAGCCTACCAATCGATGCTCGATTGGTTGATGATACTAGCTATTAACCGGTATTACGCATACCTGCAGCAATACCTGTCATAGTGATCATCAAGGCATTATCAATATCGCCTTCAGAGCCCTCGTCAGCTTCGCGTGAACGACGCAGTAACTCAACTTGTAATAAGTTAAGTGGATCTGTGTACGGGTTGCGAAGCGCGATTGACTCTTTGATCCAAGGTTGGTCTGCAAGCAGGCTCTTTTGTGGGCTAAGCGATTGCACAAGCTCAATAGCCTCACTCAACTCCTGACGAAGTTTTACGCCTAATGGCTTATATTGCTCAGTTACTAATGCATCATCGTAATGCGCACTTAACCATGAATCGGCTTTACTAAATACCATTTCTAGCATCTCTAAACGAGCACGGAAGAATGGCCATTTTAAGCTCATTTCGTGAAGTGTCTCGATGCCATACTTATCTAAAGCAGCTTTAAGGCCTGTTAATGCACCTAACCAAGCTGGCAGCATTAAACGGTTTTGGCTCCATGCAAAGATCCATGGAATAGCACGAAGACTTTCTACCCCACCGTTCGGGTTGCGCTTCGCAGGGCGAGAACCAAGTGGTAATTTAGATAGCTCTTGCTCTGGCGTTGCCATTCTAAAGTAAGGAACAAAATTTTCATCATGGCGCACAACCTGGCGGTAATGCTCACACGAATCAGCACTGATCAGTTCCATAACATCACGCCATTCGCTCTTCGGCTCTGGCGGCGGTAGCAAGTTACTCTCGAGTACAGCACCAGCATAAATATTTAAGCTTTGCAGGGCAACAGCAGGCAAACCAAACTTAAAGCGGATCATTTCACCTTGCTCTGTTACTCGCAAGCCACCTTTTAATGAACCTGGAGGCTGTGAACGTAGTGCTTGCGCAGCTGGCGCGCCACCACGACCAACCGTACCACCACGGCCGTGGAATAAAATAAGTTCAATACCGCGATTTTCGGCTAATTGAACAAGTTTATCCATAGCTTCATATTGTGCCCAACCAGCAGCCATCATACCTGCATCTTTTGCTGAGTCTGAGTAGCCAATCATGACATTTTGTTGGTTTTGAATATGACCACGGTACCAAGTGTTATCAAGTAAACATTCGATAACCTCTTTACCATTATTTAAGTCATCTAACGTTTCAAATAATGGCGCAACCGGTAAGTTAAACTTACAACCACTTTCTTTAAGCAGTAACTGTACTGCCAGCACATCAGATGCAGTGCGTGCCATCGAAATAATATACAAACCAAATGTTTGAGCATCTTGCGCTGCAATTACATCAAATGTATCTAGCACCTCTTGTACTTCTGGGCTTGGTTGCCAATGCTTTGGAATAAGCGGACGTCGAGAGTTTAGCTCAGCAAGTAAGAACGCTTGTTTGTCTTCTTCTTGCCATTGATGGTAATCACCTAACCCTAAATAACGTGTTAGTTCAGAGAAAACATCACCATGACGCGATGAATCCTGACGGACATCGAGTTTAGCAAGACGCAGACCAAAGCTGTTAATACGGCGTAGTACATCAAGCAACAAGCCATCGGCAACTACTTTCATGTTGGTCTTAATAAGCGAGCGATAGCACACTTCGATTGGATGTTTAATTTGCGCGATATCAGTAATTAAATCTTCAGAATCTGTGCGCTTTTTCTTAATTTTTGCGCCCAAATGCGTCACCGTTTCAGCAATTTGATTCTTTAATTTTTTAAGTACCGCACGGTAAGGTTCAAAGTCTTGACCTGCAAGCTCAATAAGCTCATCGCTTGCATCCGACATTGATAGCTCATTGCTTAGCGTTTCGATATCACGGGAATACAAATCGAGTGCCATCCAGCGGCCATGATCAAGTACTTGCTGTGTGACTTCAGCGGTGACGAACGGGTTACCATCACGGTCACCGCCCATCCAAGAAGTAAATTCTATTGGGCTGAAATCAATAGGCAGCTCAAGATCAAGCTCTGATTTTACGTCTTCGCCAAACTCCCGTAAGAAACGTGGTACGGCATGCCATAAGCTATTTTCAATAACCGCAAAACCCCATTTAGCTTCGTCAATTGGCGTTGGGCGTGAGCGACGAATGTCGTCGGTATGCCACGCTTGGCTGATAAGTTGGGCAATACGATTTAATAAATCTGCACGTTCACTAGGTAGGTTATCTTTACGCTCTAAAGAGGCAAGACAATCACTTAATTCAACGTGTTTATTAATCATTGTACGGCGTGTCACCTCAGTTGGGTGAGCCGTCAGTACTAAATTGATGTGGAGTTTTGAGAGTGTTTGTGCCAAGTGATTAGGATCAACTTGACCTTGCTTTGATGCTGTTGCTAACGCTTTTAATGTTTGAGTGAGAGGGTTTAGTTGGCAAAAACCAACATCATTAAAGCGCGATACGGTATGAAATTGTTCAGCAACATTAGCAAGATTCAAAAAATGATTAAATGAGCGTGCAACCGGTAATAGTTCTTCATCTGTGAGAGCGTGTAGTACTTCGATAAGCGCCTGTCTGTCGGCTTCGTTACCACTACGTGACGATTTAGATAAAGCGCGAATCTCTTCTACCTTATCTAAAATGGCTTGTCCTTGTGCATCTTTAATGGTTTGACCCAGCATTTGTCCAAGCATACTAACATTACCGCGAAGTGCAGCGTATTGTTCACTCATTCTCATACTCCTTTCTTTAACTAAGTTGAAAGTACTTACTGCACAGTATTTAGCCAAGCACGAGCGCAGCTAAATACTGATCCCTTTTATTAATATCATTGTCAGCGTTAATTTAATAGATCGAATTTTCTAACATACTCGTAAAAAAGAATAACCAATCTATAAACATAAAAGTGTAATAAATACGCAGCTTAGTCAGCTACAAAGCGTTAAAGCTAGCTCAATTGGTAAAATGGACTTACCAATTTAAAAGGTAAAATCCCCGTAAATTAAGGCATCCTTTATGTTTGCATGGTCAAATCTTTACCCGCCTTTTTTTATATGTTTGTAGGGTTAGCTCAAGACAAACAGAGCTACTATCATTTTATTAGTTGGTGATAGTTTGAGCGAAATTTTTTCAAATATTTTTATAACAGGTCAAAAATGCAACTCTATATTTTGTGTGGTGCACGCAGTGAAATTGCAAATGCCTATTTCACTACTCTTCATAAACAAATCAACACGGGTCATATCGTCACCATCAGTCGAGATGAATTTAAGGCAAGTTTCAATGAGTCATCAAGCAATGAGATAAGTCACCAGCATTTTATTACTGATTATTCAGAGCAAAACTTAAGTGGCATTGCTAAAGAACTTGCCGGTGGCCACTATGATTTAGCCCAGTTGATGATATTTAACGGCCTATTGCATGATCCAAATAATGCGCCTGAACGTAAACTTGAGCAAATATCTGAGCAGCACTTTATAAATAGCATGACAACTAATGCTCTACTGCCAATTCGCTGTGTGACTTTATTCTCAATACTTTTAAAGCCACAAGCTTCAACTGTGGTGTGTGCTCTTAGTGCACGTGTTGGTAGCATTAGTGATAACAAGTTAGGCGGTTGGTATAGCTATCGGGCATCGAAGGCGGCATTAAATATGTTATTTAAATCTGCAGCGATTGAACTTAGCAGACGCTATAAAAAGTGCCACTGCGTGTTATTTCACCCAGGTACCACTGATACGCCTTTATCAAAACCCTTTCAGGCAAATGTACCCAAAGGAAAGTTATTTACCCCTGAGTTTGTAGCCGAGCAGCTGTATTCATTGATAAGTGATGCTGACTATTTACAACAATCACAAAACCCTGCCTACTTTGACTGGCAAGGAAAACCCATAGACTGGTAACAGGAAATTTATGCATTTTACAAAACAAGCCATTGCTGATTTAGAAAACCGCTACCGCGCTCATTTAATTAATAGTTTGTCGGGGTTTAAAAGTGCCAACTTAATCGGCACTCAAGATAGCAACGGCCAAACCAATTTGGCGATTGTCAGTTCAGTATTTCATCTTGGCGCACATCCCCCTTTAGTGGGTATGATAATTAGGCCCCATTCAGTGCCTCGCCATACCCTAGAAAACTTATTAGCCACTAAGCAGTACACGATTAACCACGTGAACAAAGACATTTATAACAAAGCACATCAAACATCGGCACGCTACGACAAAGACGAGTCTGAATTTGATGCAACAGGGCTCAGTACTGAATACCTAAATGACTTTACAGCACCTTTTGTTAAAGAAAGTAAGCTTAAATATGCGCTTGAGCTGAAAGAACACCATCACCTTGCCATCAATGGCACTGAGCTGATCATAGGTGAAATAACCGATATTTACTTAGATGAGGCTTGCTTGCAAGAAGATGGCTTTGTCGATATTGAAGCGATTGACACAGTCGCAGTGAGCGGGCTTGATAGTTACCATGTAACTGAACGATTAGCCCGCTTAGCGTATGCTAAAAAGTAACCTTTAATTTAGCACTAAATTATAAATGGCTTAGGCGCATGGGTTAACACCTCAAAACCAGATTCGGTGATAACTATGTCATCTTCTAAGCGCACACCACCATAGCCTGGTATATAAATGCCGGGCTCAATGGTGATCACATTACCAACTTCAAGGTTGGAGTCTGTCAGAGTGTTGATGAATGGCACTTCATGTAAAAACAGCCCTAAACCATGGCCAAGCCCTTTACCGGCGTATTCGCCAAAGCCCGCCTCAGTAATCACCTTGTTTGATATAGCATTTAAATCTAAACAGTTAATACCCGGTTTAACCATTTCAAGTGCCGCATTTTGTGCATCGAGTACGGTATTATAAATACGGGTTTGTTTTTCTGATGCTTCTCCAATAATGTAACTACGGGTCATATCAGAGCGATAGCCATTTACAACTGCACCAAAATCAAGGGTTACAAAGTCACCTTTCTTTAAAACCTGATCTGACGGGTTACCATGCGGCAAGGCTGAGCGCTCTGCAAACAGCATGATGGTGGCAAACGACATTCCTTCTGAACCAAGCTTTTGCATTCTAAATTCAAGCTCTAAGGCAAGGTCTCGCTCAGTTACACCCGGTTTAAAATAAGGTAACGTTTGTGCTAATGCTTCATCAGCGATGGCCGCAGCAGCTTTGATTTGTGCAACTTCCCAGTTGTCTTTAACACGTCTAAGTTTTTCAATTAAACCGTTTACCGCTGTTAATGTGTGGCCGCTTAGCTCATCTGCCACACCTTGCCAAATTGCTACCGTGACATAGCTTGCATCAAATGCGACATGGCTGTTTGGATTAAGATGCCTGTTTATACAATGGCCAAGGGTTTCGTTGTCTCTGTCTCGACAAACAACCTCAAACCCTGTTGTTTCTGCAACTGCACGTTGGTGGTATCGGTAATCAGTGATCAACACACACGCATCTTGAGTAATTAATGCATAAGCAGCATTACCGCTAAAACCACTTAAGTAACGAATATTTTCATGACCAAGTACTAACATGGCGTTGTAACCTTGTTGCTCTAGCAAGGCTTTAAATTCAGCTTGTCTTTTTAAGTAATTAACTTGCATTGTCGCTCCTTATTTTTTGCGCATGCTAACAGTTATGTCAATAAATACGAATATTATGCGATTAGTCGCAGTGAGTTTGCATCAACTGTTTACTCAAGCCACAATGCAGAAAAAACCAAGGAGTACACAATGACAACATATGGTATTGGCACACAAACGCCAGAGCAGGCGCTTGACTCTTTGTCAGATATGACAACAGATTTAACCCCTATTCAAAATGACGAATTTCATGCGCGTATCGCAAAAGCACAAGCGTATATGCAAGCAAACAATATTGATGCAATTTATTTAAATGCAGGCACTAACCTAGCCTATTTTACAGGGATGCGTTGGTACGCAAGTGAGCGTTTAGTTGGCGCTATTTTACCTGCAAAAGGTGATGTGCAATACATAGCGCCGTTTTTTGAAATCGGCAGCTTAAACGATTTTATGGTGATTGATGGCCCAATTCGTGGTTGGCAAGAACACGAAAAGCCTTATCAACTATGTGTAGATGTTCTTACAGAAATGGGCATTAGCAAAACAGGCACCCTTGGTATTGATGAAAGCGCACAGTTTTTCATCTACGACGGCATTAATAAAGCTAACGGCAATTACAACATTGTTAACGCACAGTGCGTGACAGCTCACTGCCGCATGCATAAATCAGCAAGCGAACTTGCCTTAATGCAACGTGCTATGGACATGACTTTAGAAGTACATAAAGCAACGGCAAGTATGCTTTATGAAGGTATCACCACAACTGAGGTTGAAGCCTTTATTAAAAAAGCGCACCAAAAAGTCGGTGCGCCGGGTAACTATTTTTGTATTGTGTTATTTGGTGTTGCGTCGTCTTTCCCGCATGGCGTTAAAAACCCGCAAACCCTTAAAAAAGGTGATGTGGTACTGATTGATACTGGCTGTAAAGTACATGATTACCTCTCTGACATTACCCGTACTTATGTATTTGGTGAAGCAACCGATCGCCAACGTACGTTTTGGCAACACGAGAAAAATGCCCAACTTGCTGCTTTTGCTGCCGCAAAAAATGGTGAGCCATGTTGCAAAGTAGACGATGCTGCAAGGAAGTATCTTGCCGAAAATGGCATGGGGCCAGAATATCAAACACCAGGCTGCCCACACAGAACCGGCCATGGTATTGGTTTAGATATTCATGAATGGCCATACCTCGTGGGTGGTAACCCTACCCCACTCGCAACAGGTATGTGTTTTAGTAATGAACCTATGATTGTCGTACCTGATGAGTTTGGTATTCGCTTAGAAGATCACTTTTATATGACAGACGAAGGTCCGCGTTGGTTTACCGAGCCTGCTCATAGCATTGATGACCCATTTGGGTTAGCTAAATAAAATTCAAATAAACTTTATAAGGCCAGTTTTCTGGCCTTTTTTGTATCTGAATTATTACAATCATTAACAGTGTGGACATTTTAGAGACAACCTATCCGCTTTTATCATGTTATGATTTCAAGAATTTAACCTAACATAATTACGGAGAATAAATGGGTTTACGTTTTAAAGTTCCACATACCCTGATACTGCTGCTGGGCATGATGGTTGTTGCGCTTATTGCTACTTGGTTAGTACCACAAGGTTTTTTCACTACTACATTAAGTGAATCAGGCCGAGAAATGGTTGTTGCGGGCACCTATCAAACGGTTGCTGAGCGCCATTACTTAACTCCATGGGATTTATTACAAGCCATACCTCGCGCTTTTGCTGCTGCTCAAGATGTTATTTTCTTTGTGTTAATTGTGGGCGGTGTATTAGCTGTTGCACGTGCCACAGGCACTGTTGATGCGCTCATTGGTAGGCTTTTAGAGCGACACGGTAAAAAACCGCAACGATTAATCTTTATGGTGGTGTTTTGCTTTGCCTTAGCATCAAGCAGTATTGGTACCGCCGGCGAATATATTCCTTTTGTTATTATTCTTGTAGCGCTTTGTAAGGCAATGCGCTTAGATGCAATGACTGCCGTAGGTATGATAGTCGCAGGTTATGGTATTGGTTATGGTGTTTCGGCATTTAACCCATTTACGGTATTAATCGCACAGCAAATTGCTGGTATTCCTGTTTACTCTGGCCTGTGGTTACGTTTAGCTATATTTATTCCATTTGTGCTCATTGGTTTTCATCATGTTTGGCAATACACCAAAAAGGTAGCGCACGATCCGTCTAAATCAATGATGATTGGCGTGCCTTGCCCACTCGAAAATCAAACAGCAACAAGTTACCCAGCACTTGCCCTGCGCCATAAACTAGTTTTAGGTAGCTTTATTATTACCCTAGCAATTGCAGTATGGGGCATCGCAACTAAGGGCTGGTACTTATACGAGCTAGGTGGTGTTTTTATTGCTTGGGGTGTGGTTGTAGCCATTTTAGGCAAACTATCTGCTGATGAAGCAGCAAACAAATTTATAGAAGGCGTATCTGATCTTGTTACCACCGCAGTGTTAATTGGTGTTGCACGTGGTATTGCGCTTATTTTAGAAGACGGCCAAATCCTGCATAGCCTTGTCCATGGCATGTCGTTACCGCTTTCTTATGTATCTGCTGAAATATCTGCAATTGGCATGCTGGTTATTCAAACCCTACTCAATACCTTTATTCCTTCTGGTTCAGGGCAAGCTTATGTCACCATGCCACTCATGGCCCCACTCGGTGATTTAGTCGGTGTACCAAGACAAGTTGCCGTACTTGCTTATCAATTTGGTGATGGCTTTTCAAATATGATCATTCCGACCAATGCTGTACTTATGGGCATTTTAGGGATGGCAGGTGTGCCTTACGGCCATTGGTTTAGATTCTGTTTACCACTACTAATTAAACTAATGGTCGCAGCATCGGTTGTATTAGTATTAGCTGTAATGTTTGGCTATGGCTTAGATGTGCAGCCCATACTAAATTAAGTTAGTTGAGTGAGCTAATTGGCTCCTAAATTAATGATGCACGCTAACACCTATGTGTTAGCGTGGCTCTTAGCATTACTTGCCACAAATAATTGTCAGATGAAAAGCTAATTATAAAAACTTCTGTACGAAAGCTTTTAACTCGTCTTTCTCAGCTTCACTAGCAAATCAATGTGCCGTAATGATCAAGATTGTGGATTAACAATATACGTTATGAGTTCTTTAAATAGTTTGTGATGTACGTAGTGAAGTTTCTTTAGCAGAAAGTAAGGGTTTTACAGATTTAGCCTCTTCTTGATAACGGTTTCTCGTATCCCATAAATCTACGGAGTGCTGGATATTAAGCCAAAACTCTGGGGTATTCCCTAACGCAGCAGCTAGCTTAATTGCAAGTGGCGCCGTTAAGCTACCGCCATTAATCAAATTACTAACTGTATTTCTATGCACACCCATTGCTTCAGCTAAAATTTTTGATGTAATGCCCATAGGCTCCAAAAACTCTAGCTTCAGCATTTCACCTACACTCACTGGACGACGCTTTGTAATACGCATAAACCTTACCTCAATACTTATTAGGGTCTAAATAAGTGTTTTCTGCTACACCATCAACCCACTTAAAAATCAATCGATACTGTTTGTTCACGTATTGAACACCAATCTTTCAAGTTACCTTCAAGATGTTTAAACCGGTTATCTGGTGGTACTCTTAAGTCAGATTCAGCCTTTACTGCATCTAATATTTCTAGCTTACGATATAAAGCATTCTCGATAACCTTAGGGATTAATCGATGACGCTTATCCTCTTCATAGAATGCTTAGAGCCACTCATCCTTAAAATCTACAGCCATATCCTTGCACTGTCCTATTGTGCATCAGTATAGAAATAATAGCGCACAGTCATAATGTGCACAACATATACGTTTAAAAATCACTCTGGGCACTTTTGTCGCGTATAAACTTATTCGTAGAAAACCATTTTTGGATATAAATGGGTTGGTGCTGAAGGACAGTTTTGTGCCAAAATCAGAAAATAAGCCATACCTTGATTATGCCCCAAAATAAGTTAGGTTAAATGCTCTAACTGCTGCTTTGAGCAATCAAGAAACGGTCCAAGCCCTATACATTGAATGATAAGTTAACGCATCTTTAATAATAGCTAGAAAATTTTGCTTAATGGGCTTACAACACCGTTTGCTCCTTGTTGTAAAACATGGGTGTAAATCTGTGTGGTTTTGACATCAGAATGGCCCAATTGTGCTTGAACGGTGCGAATATCGGCGCCACTTTGCAATAGGTGCGTTGCAAATGAATGGCGCAAGGTATGAGGCGTAATAACCTTTGTAATCAAAATCAATGTCCTTTACTCGCAATTGCACCGCTTCCATCACACGCAAACCACTTCCATACATTAACCCCGTGATTAAGTAATATCGCTTGGAAAGATGACTCATCAATTGCTTTACTTCATCAGGCGTCATCACTACAGGCAGCTTAGGTTGTCGATTACTTCGTGCAAAATTCAAGTTTAAAGAAAGCTCATTTTTGACAATATGTTTATATAAAAAAACGAGCGCATTTAAAGCTGCACTTTGTGTTCTAGGTGACATATTACGTTTTAATACAATATGGTCTAAAAACGCTTTGACTTCTGCATCTCCCATTGAGCTTGGGTGACGTTTGTTGTGAAAGTGAATAAATTTTGCGATCCAACCTAAATAAGCATTAATTGTTCTTAATGAATACTGACGAGTGAGCATATAGTCTGCAATGTAGTTTAAATAAGGAGAGCGAGTTTTCATTTTCATTCCTTTGAAAAGAAGCTGTATATATATACAGTTTTAGATCAGTTGCTCGTATAGTCAAGAAAACGACCCAATCGCTCGTTTTTATCCTGAGGTAAAAGCGAGAACTCCTAAATTTTAATAACACTGGTAATTAGTTAACAAGTTTGTTAGAAATAATCTAATAAGAAAAACGAGCTACGCTGTGGTAGAAAAACGCGCGATTAGCTCGCTATAAACATGTTATATGCCTATGACATTTTTGAGCCGTTCTACAGCTTTGGTGTTTCTTCTTATAAGTTTTATCATGCTATATGGTGTAGGTGAGCGCTTTTTAGGTGCATTATGGATGCTCTATAAGTTTTATGGGAGCAATGGAGAAGGGATTTCGCTTGGTGTCTCAGTGACACTTACTACTTACCTTGTCTCATTTGGTTTAATAGCTGTTTCAAGAGTTCTGTTCACCAAATCTGGTGATAAGGTTGTTTTATCACTATCCAAAGTTACGGGCTACATAGTGTGGTCTGGGCTAATACTTTTAACTATTTTGCTTGTTACACCACTAGCTCACCTTTACTCGAGATAGCGGCATATAACAAAGCAAATTAAAAGTGCGGACAAAAAACAGTTGGCTTTGTTCGTGCCTCACAAATTATAGCCAACTATTTTTAGCCGTTTATTTGCGGCGTTAGTTTACAAAAGGAGTTTGGTGGTGTTTGAGAGTATTGCGGTTTATTCAGGATTAATTGCAACAATCTGGATTTTCATTGGCGTTTATGTAGCAAGTAGGTTTTATGATGGTTACAGCCATTCTAAGCAATTTTGTAGTGAGTTAGGTGCGACTGGTAGCCCAACTGAAAAACTATCTCCTTTAATTAATAATTATCCTCTTGGCTTTCTATTTTGCTTTTTCGGCTGGTACCTGGCTCAACTATCAAATGTTTCAACTTTAGTGAATGTTTCGGGTTGGTTAGTTATAGCTCATGGTGTTGGTACATGGGTCGCAGGTTACTTCCCAATGGACGCCGATCCATTTACTAAAAATCCTACTTTTAATTGTAAAGTACATTCTTGGGCTGGTTTTATCATGTTGCTTTCTCTCGTTGCGGCACCAATATTAATAGCTATAAGCCCAACAACTGATATTATCCCTCTATATTTTCGTGTATTTTCAGTTATATCTGTTGTCGCTGCTATTTATTATCTCTTTACTATGGCTAAAGCCGTCAAAACACAAAGCAACCCAGGCATACATCAACGTATTTCTTATGGTATCCAGCTAATGTGGCTAAGTACCTTTTCAATAGTGCTGGTGTAATTGTAAACTAACAAGCGCTTTAACCACAAAGGACGCAAAACAGCAGGCTTGCGCTCCTTCGTCGCTAATTTTAGCCTGCTATTTTTCGCCGGTTAGGCAAGCGTTATAAATCACTATGAGCATCGAAGAAATCTTTAAAATAGCAGCTGCAATAATCGCATCACTGGGTGGTGGTGCATTGTTGCTTGCCGCATTCTCCCATTGGCTTGGAAGCTTATGGGCAAAGCGCATGCTGCAAAATGAAAGAGCCACGCATGAGGAGAGCCTCCAAAAACTAAAGGCTAAGAATGAGGCAGACCTAGAGGACTTGAAAGCTCAAATAGATACCTTGAAGCAAAAAGAGTTGAATCGTCACTTTGATAAATTGGCTATCTACAAGGATGTGATTCATATAGTTTCAGAAATTCTTAGAGAACTAGAGGCAGTTGCCACATCAACGCAAGAGTCTATTAGTGCAGACGTTGAGCATTCCTTCGCCCTAAATCGAAATAAAGCTTATGGCTACATATCGTTAGTTTCCTGCCAAGAAGTGCTGGATAAATACAATGAGATGATCGATTTCTTTATTCCATTACTTTACGAGGGCAAGCAAGCGACATGGGAGCAGATGAGAGAAAAAGCTGACTCTATGCTAAATGCCATGCGTAACGATCTTGGGATAAATGAAGGAGAAGTCGTGTATAGAGGCACAAGGTGATTTATAACAAGGCCAGCCAGAGGGACCAAAAAACCGCCGCTTTCGCTCTGGTTTTTCGGCCCCTGCTGGCGACGTTATAAGCCACAATAGCCACCGTCACTTTGGAACCCTGTGAGTATTTTAAAACTAGAGAAACGATATTTTAACTTTTGGCTTTTATTAGCGTATTTCCTCGTTATTGGGTTAATTGATTCCCAATTATTCAGCCCAATACTCATATTATTAGCTATTCTTTTAAGCTACTTATTTCCTGAAAAACGCGAAAGTGGTTATTTCTTGGATGCTATTGATTTAGGGGAGTATTCTGACCAATATTTATATGCATTATATCGAGCGTTTCTTTCATACACGTATATTTATTTGGCATATTCCATTAACTATCAGCTTTCGTTGGATATAGTATTTTTTATTTTCTGGTGCACTGGCGGTTTTTTATATTCATTCGCGGCTTCATTTGTACCCAAGGATGGCTTCAAAACAGGCGGTAATTTTAAAGTAGCTCAACTTTATGCAATCATGTATCTTTTAGTTACTTTACTATTAACTTATTGGATAATAGTTAGTTTTAAAGGGCTTGATTGGTTTAGTCCCTTAGTCACAAATATCTATCATTTAGTTATCGGTGGCTTATAACAAGGCAATTATGTGTGGGACGCAAAACACTTGGCTTGCGCTCCTTCGTCGCTAATTTTAGCCAAGCATTTATGCGCCCATTAGTAAGGCGTTGGTATGACTCCCACAGTCAAGTTAAACGCACTGATCCTTGCCTAACTTTTTAAGCCATAATTTCTTCAGC
>NZ_JACSOG010000019.1:0-89838 GCF_014349195.1 Pseudoalteromonas sp. BZK2
CCACTAACCACTAACCACTAACCACTAACCACTAACCACTAACCACTAACCGCTTACCACTGGGTTGTTGTCTCATTTTAACATCTGTAATTCACATGCTGTTAAGTTATCGATAGGTATTCTCATTGACGTTTGTGTAGGCAAAAAAAAGCCCGCATAAGGATGCGGGCAAACAACAAGTTGAAGGAAGTAATCCAGGGAACTACGGTCTACTTAAAAAAGGTTTTATCCAGATTTAAGCAAACCTAGTGCAATACGAATTTTCATATTGCTAAAAACGGAGCTTAATGAAAGAAACTTTCATGAGGTTGCTAGCTCGGTATAGGTAAATAATACGCAATGATGGATTTTTCTTCAAACTAGAAAAATTTTATTTTCAGATAAAAAAAACTAATGTGAGTATATTTTTTAATTGTTTTCTTTTTGTTCACATTGTGAATATATAAATTTTAAGTTCATGAATGAGAAGGTTTTTATAAATTTTAAGAACTTTATTCAGGATTAGTTTAAGTATTCTGTAGTAGATTCGTAAAAGTGCTTTTGGGTGTTTATGCGTTATTTATGAATAAACGCCGAGTTTTTGGCTGTTTTGGTTGCTTTTTAGTGTCACTGTAGTGACTTATTATTAAGGTGAAAATATGCATAATTGTATTGATAAAACCTAATATGGCTAAAAAATAACTAAGCAAATTGCTTTTTACCGTTATTTGCCGCTAATTCACAGCAAGAGCGTTGTCAGTTCATAGCTGACTAGATACACTAGATGTAACTTTTGGCCGCCTTTGTGGTCAATAAATACAAGTGTAAAAAATATAACAAATTACATAGAAATCTATTTTAGGAGTTTAACGTGGGATCAGGGCTTAACTTTTTAGATCTTATTCTAGAAGCCAGTGTACTTGTCCAGCTAGTAATGTTGGCATTAGTCGGTATGTCGGTAATGTCATGGGCAATTATCTTTCAGCGTAAAAAAGCGATTTCTGATGCACTTAATGGCGCAAAGCGCTTTGAGCAGAAGTTTTGGTCGGGTATTGACCTAAGTAAATTATACAACGAAGTATCAGCGCGTCCTGGTGGCGCATCAGGTGTTGAAGCATTATTCGTTGCAGGTTTTAAAGAGTTTGCACGTCATAAGAAAAATTCACCACAAAGTGCAAGTATTGTTATGGAAGGCACACACCGTTCAATGCGTGTTGCTTTATCGCGTGAAGTTGAAAAGCTTGAGTCAAGTTTATCGTTTTTAGCAACAGTGGGTTCTATTAGTCCTTACATCGGCCTGTTTGGTACGGTGTGGGGTATTATGAACGCATTTATCGCATTAGGTGAAGTTAAGCAAGCAACGCTACAAATGGTAGCGCCAGGTATTGCTGAAGCACTAATCGCAACAGCAATGGGTTTATTTGCTGCAATTCCAGCTGTTATTGCTTACAACCGTTTTGCAAACAAAGTAGAAAAGCTTGAAGGTAATTATATTAACTTCATGGAAGAGTTCGCCAATATTTTACACCGCCAAGCTGCTGCGCAAATAGAGGCTAAAGCGAATGTACCAGCGTAAGAAACGTCGCCCAGTAGGTGAGATAAACGTAGTTCCTTACATTGACGTAATGTTGGTACTACTAATCATATTTATGGCAACTGCGCCACTTATTACTCATGGTGTAAAAGTAGATTTGCCAAAGATGGAAGAATCGGATCTTGTTGATACTAAAGATACGCCTCCAATTATTGCGTCAATTGATGCTGAAGGTAAGTACTATGTAAGTATTGGTACAGATCCTGAAGCACCAATGGAAGCGTTGGATGTTGCTGCAGTGATTAAACTTCAGCTGCAAAAGAATCCAGATACGCCAGTGATGATCAAAGGTTCGGGCCGTGTTTCTTATCAAGAAGTACTGCTACTCATGGACTTTTTGAAAAATGCCGGTGTGCCTTCAGTGGGTCTAATGACCGAATCATTTGAGGGTTAATATGCGTGAGTCATTAATCAAATCGATTCTATTACATCTGGGTATTATTGGTTTTTTAATTGGATCAGCTAGTTTTCATTTACCTACTCCTAAGGTAATGGAAGTAACTTTGAATCCAGCTATGCCTGAGCCAGAAAAGGCTGTTTCAGCGGTTACGGTAGACCAACAAAAAGTTGAACAAAAAATTGCTGAGCTAAAAAAGCAAGAAGAAGCGAAAAAACAAGCTGAAGCAAAGCGTCTTCGTGATCTCGAACGACGTGCTAATGATGCACGTAAGCAACGTGAAGCGGAAGACCGTCGTCTTAAAAAACTAGAACAACAGCGCCGCGCGAAAGAGAAAGAAAGAGCAGAAGCCGAAGCACAAGCGAAAAAAGCTCGTGAAATTCAGCAAAAAGAACGTGCTAAAGCGCAACAAGCTGAAAAGCAAAAGCAAGAAGCTGAAGCAGCAGCAAAAGCTGCAGCAGAAAAGCGCAAAGCTGAAGAAGAGGCGTTAAAGAAAGCGGAAGAAGAACGTAAGCGTAAAGCTGCCGAAGCAGAAGCTGAACGTAAACGCAAAGAAGCCGAAGCCGAGCGTAAACGCCAGCAAGCATTGCAAGAGCAAATGTTGCAAGAGCAGTTAGCTGCTGAGCAAGCTGCACGAAATAAAGTTCGTCAACAGCAAATTGTGAGTGAAGTTGATAAGTACAATGCGTTAATCAAGGCGCGAATTCAACAAAACTTCTTAAAAGATGAAAAGATGCGCGGCAAAGATTGTCGTCTTAATATCCGCCTTGGTTTTAATGGTCTTGTAACTCAAGTAAAATCGCTGGGTGGTGATGCATTGGTTTGTGAAGCTGCTATACGTGCTGTGCGTTTGGCAGACACATTACCAGTATCAAAAGATCGAGAAGTTTTTGAGAAACTTAAGAATATTAATTTAACAATTAAGCCAGAATTCTAAAGGAATGATATGTTTAACCAGATAAAAACAGCATGTTTTATTGTATTACTGGGCTTTCATGGCATCGCCAGTGCTGCATTAGAAATTGTTATTACCGATGGTGTTGATGGTGCACGTCCGATTGCGGTTGTGCCATTTCAATACACTGGGGTTGGCCCCATCCCTGAAAAGTTAAGTACTGTTATTGCAGCAGACTTAATGCGTAGTGGTAAATTTAAACCTATTGATGTAGCAACAATGCCTCAATTACCAGCAACTGATACTGACGTTGACTATGCTGCATGGGTTAATAAAGGTGTTGAAGCCGTTCTTGTTGGTCAAGTTGAACAACAGCCAGGTGGACGTTACTTAGTTAAGTATGAGCTTATTGATGTTATTCGTGGTCAGATCACGGGTGGTCAAACACAGATGATGAGTAACGGTAAGTTAGTTAAAAGCCAAGACCATATTCTTGATGCAAGAGAAAGTGTAATAGCTGAAATGGGTTTCCGCCGCTACGCTCACCGCATCAGTGATGTTGTATACGAAGCTTTAACTGGCGAAAAAGGTGCATTCTTAACGAAGATTGCCTACGTTATTGTGAGAGAAAATCAGGCAATGCCTTATCAGTTAGTCGTTGCTGATTATGATGGTTTTAATGAGCAAGTATTACTTCGCTCGAAAGAACCATTAATGTCACCGGCATGGTCACCAGATGGTACTAAGCTTGCGTATGTAACATTTGAAAATCGTCAAAGCCAAATTTACATTCAAGATTTATACACGGGTAAACGCGAGCTGATCACAAGTCACCCTGGTATTAATGGTGCGCCACAGTTCTCACCTGATGGCAAAAAGCTACTATTAGTGCTCTCTAAAGACCGCAATGGTGCAACAGAAGTATATGTTTTAGACCTTGCAACTCGCAAAGAAAGACGCCTTACAAATCACCGTAGTATAGATACTGAACCATCTTGGTTCCCTAATGGGCAAGATATTGTGTTTACGTCTGAAAGGGGTGGTAATGCCCAGATTTATAAGTTAAATTTGCAAACTGGTAGGTCAAAACGCATGACGTTTGACGGAGATATGAACCTAGCAGGTTCGGTTTCTCCAGACGGAAAAGAATTAGTGATGGTGAACCGTACCAACGGTCAATACCATCTTGCTAAGAAAGAGCTAGCTACAGGTGCGTTCCAAGTATTAACTAGAACACGCCTTGATGAATCGCCGAGTATCGCACCAAACGGCTCGATGATTATCTACAGCACGCTTCATAATAATAAACAGGTGTTGGCGTTAGTTTCTATGGATGGTCGCTTTAAAGCACGCTTACCTGTGCTAGACGGACAAGTTAAGGCACCGGCTTGGTCGCCTTATTTACAGTAATTATACTGGTTTACTCAATATAGGAATCAATTAAATGCAACTTAATAAAACTTTAAAAGGCCTGCTAATTGCTGTGCCAGTGATGACATTAGCGGCGTGTAGCTCTTCTTCAGGTGTTGATGAAGGTGCTGCAAACCAATCTAACCAAGGTATGGTTGAGCAATCAAACAACACTGATACTGTTGAAGTTGCAACGCTTACTCCAGAGCAACAAGCTGAAGAAGCACTTCGTGAAAAATACGAAGCGTTACGTCAAGAGCAAATCATTTACTTTGGTTTTGATAACGCAAAAATCCAAAGCAAGTATGCTGAACTATTACAAGCACACGCTGAATTCTTAGTACAAAACCCTTCAGTTAAAGTACTAATCGAAGGTCACGCTGATGAGCGCGGTACGCCTGAGTACAACATCGCACTAGGCGAGCACCGTGGTCAAGCAGTAGAAAAATACTTACAAAGTTTAGGTGTTTCTGCTAGCCAAATGTCAGTAGTGAGCTATGGTGAAGAGAAGCCAATGGTTAAGTCTCGCACTGAAGAAGCGTTCGCGAAGAACCGTCGCGCAGTATTAGTTTACTAATAAAGAGTCATTATGAAGCCGAAAATTATTTTGGCAGCAATGATCTTAAGCGGGAGCACCCAGTTATGGGCTGCTCCCGCTCCTGTTTCAGAAGCTGCAAGCTCGCAATCGAGCATTGAGAAGCGTTTAGTCGCTTTAGAAAACATGATGAAGTCACGTAATTTATTGCAAGCTGAGCTTCAGCAGCAGCTTAATATTTTACAAGACGAAGTGAGCCAAGTACGTGGTATTACAGAAGAGCAAAGCTATAAGCTTGAAAAAGTACTGCAACGTCAGCGTGAGCTATATCAAGAAATTGAGAACCGAGTTAGCCAAGCTTATAGCCAGCCTGCTGCAACACAAACTCAACCTACAAATACTTATACAGATGTAGGTGCATCACAGGCAATCAGTTCAGACTTATCTGAAAACGAAGCTTATGAGCGTGCAGTGGCGTTAATCATGAAAGATAAACGTTATGAGCAAGCAATTCCTGAGTTTCAAGCATTCTTAACGACATACCCAAATTCAGTGTATGCATCTAATGCGCATTATTGGTTAGGTCAGCTGTTAACTATTCAAAACGATCAAGCAGGTGCGACTGAGCACTTTAAAGTTGTTGTGAATGAATACCCTAATTCTAATAAGCGCCCAGATGCAATGTTAAAGTTAGGAAACTTATTAGCGGATCAAGGTTTAGGCGAGCAAGCCCTTAAAACCTTTAATGATTTAATTAATCAGTACCCAAGTACTACCGCTGCTAAATTAGCCACAGAACGTCTGTCGCAAATGTAGATTTGACCTGATTAGACTGCTTTTTGACATAAGCGGTCTAAAATTAGGCAACTAGACATAAAAACTTAAAAAAAGAGATATTTTCTGTTGCACTCAGCATTTAAATAAGTATTATAAGCGCCCGCAGCAGGCGATTGGTAACAACAGCCAAAATGCGGAAAAAAGAGCGGGTCATTAGCTCAGTTGGTAGAGCAGTGGACTTTTAATCCATTGGTCGATGGTTCAAGTCCATCATGACCCACCATTCTCTTAGAATGGTAATCTTTAATCGACGGATTTACGTATAGCTTTTATAAGCAATTAGAGCGGGTCATTAGCTCAGTTGGTAGAGCAGTGGACTTTTAATCCATTGGTCGATGGTTCAAGTCCATCATGACCCACCATTCTTTCGAATGGTCTCATATCGGCGGATTTACGCAGCTTTCTATAAGCAACAGAGCGGGTCATTAGCTCAGTTGGTAGAGCAGTGGACTTTTAATCCATTGGTCGATGGTTCAAGTCCATCATGACCCACCATTCTTTGAATGGTTCTATATCGGCGGATTTACGCAGCTTTTATTAGCATCAGAGCGGGTCATTAGCTCAGTTGGTAGAGCAGTGGACTTTTAATCCATTGGTCGATGGTTCAAGTCCATCATGACCCACCATTCTTTTGAATGGTCTTATATCGGCGGATTTACGCAGCTTTTACAAGCATCAGAGCGGGTCATTAGCTCAGTTGGTAGAGCAGTGGACTTTTAATCCATTGGTCGATGGTTCAAGTCCATCATGACCCACCATTCTTTGAATGGTCTCATATCGGCGGATTTACGCAGCTTTTTATAAGCAACAGAGCGGGTCATTAGCTCAGTTGGTAGAGCAGTGGACTTTTAATCCATTGGTCGATGGTTCAAGTCCATCATGACCCACCATTCTTCGAATGGTCTCATATCGGCGGATTTACGTATCAAAATATCCAGAGCGGGTCATTAGCTCAGTTGGTAGAGCAGTGGACTTTTAATCCATTGGTCGATGGTTCAAGTCCATCATGACCCACCATTCCTGATTTATCTTTTCTTTCTAAGTTATCCTTTATTTATCTTAACAGCTCACAGCAATACTGTTCATTAGCTTAAGATTCTCGTATAATTCGCGCCATGAATGCACTGTGGACTAAGTGGTCGAGAAATGAGTCTAGCTGAACAAATTATGCCTGAAGATTATATCTTCCCTCCAAAGCCAGCTCCGTTATCAAAAGACGAGCAAGTTGAGTATAAAGCACGTATCAAACAATTATTAAAAGACAAGAACGCGGTTCTTGTTGCCCATTATTACACTGATCCTGAAATTCAAGCACTAGCTGAAGAAACAGGTGGTTGTGTTGCTGACTCGCTAGAAATGGCGCGTTTTGGCGCTAAGCACGACGCAGATGTAATTGTGGTAGCCGGTGTTCGCTTTATGGGCGAAACAGCAAAAATCCTAACGCCAAATAAAACAGTTGTTATGCCAACGCTTGCTGCAACCTGTTCATTAGACGTAGGTTGCCCAATTGAAGAATTCTCAGCGTTTTGTGATCAGCACCCTGATCGCAAGGTAGTAGTGTATGCAAATACATCAACCGCTGTTAAAGCGCGTGCAGATTGGATTGTTACTTCTTCATGTGCCCTAGAAATAGTTGAGCACCTTGATGAGCAAGGCGAAAAAATCATTTGGGGTCCTGATAAACACTTAGGTTCTTATATTCAAAAGAACACAGGTGCTGACATGATCATGTGGAATGGCGCCTGTATCGTTCATGACGAGTTTAAAACCAAAGCACTTAAGGATATGAAAGCCTTACACCCAGATGCGGCTGTATTGGTTCACCCAGAGTCTCCTGCGGAGATTGTAGCCTTAGCTGATGCGGTTGGTTCTACAAGCCAACTAATCAAAGCAGCGCAAACCGTGGACAACAAAAAGTTCATCGTTGCGACTGACCGTGGCATTTTCTACAAAATGCAGCAGTTATGCCCAGAGAAAGAATTCTTTGAAGCACCAACAGCGGGTGAAGGCGCAACCTGTAAAAGCTGCGCACATTGCCCGTGGATGGCAATGAATGGCTTAAAAGCGATTGAAGAAGCACTGACAGACCCTGAAGGTAAAGAAGTGTTTGTTGATATGGACTTACGCGAAGGCGCATTAAAGTCGCTTAACCGTATGTTAGAGTTCTCAGCATCGCTTCAGCGTTAAGAACGAGTTATCTATAGACAAAAGGCAAGGTGTTTACCTTGCCTTTTTTGTTTGATTACTAATCACTTAACAGCACTATTTTAAAAAGCCCTTGCGTCGGTAGGGTTGTTTTCATACTATAGCGCCTCGCTAAAATCTTAGTTAGCGCCTTAGGTGACGTGTCCGAGTGGCTGAAGGAGCACGCCTGGAAAGTGTGTATACGGCAACGTATCGAGAGTTCGAATCTCTCCGTCACCGCCATTTCTTAAATTTACCCCACCATAGCAAAGTGCTTTTCAAGGTTACATTTAGCGCGCATTGCTATGTGGCTACTGACCTTTCTGGCAAGTTCTATCACTAATAATTCAAGTTGTTCACGGCTATAACCAAGCAGCACACAGCGTTTAAGTTGCTCGCTAACTAAGTTGCTGGCATCGTCTAATGCAAATAAAGCGCCTAAAGAGGCAAGCTCAAAAACTCTGTTGTTTTGCTGTTCTATGCCAAAAGGTAGTTGGCCAAATGTGAGTGCGGTTTTTAGCTGCTGCTCTGTGCGTTTGATAAGCAACGTATTTGAACCTTTAATATCATCAAGGGACTTTAAAATCTCTAGCGCCAGCAATGCTTTTGGCACCCCAGAATATACACTGATATGCGGTAAAATATCACACAACTCTTGCATTGAAACGCCATCATTCAATGCGTGCTGACATGCTCGTTTTAACAAAGGCTTGTCATGAACGGTGACCAAAGCAGCGATCGCGACAAACACAAATAAATCCGTGTTGTTATGGTTCATAATATCTCTTTTGATTTTAGGTATTGAATATATTGAAGTTTTGTAGCAGTTGCTGATTACATAGAGCATACAATCGAAAAATTGAAAATACATTATGGTCGATGATGGCTATTACTGCTTGCCATAAATGATTTAATTTTTGCCTAAAATAACGAACTGTTACCTAAAATGGTCCTAACCTCAAATTACGGTGATACACTTAATTGAGTATTTATGTGAGGTAATCTAAATGCGTCAGGCATTAATAGAAGCAGTGAAAGCAATAGCGATTGCAGACGGTAATTTTGAAACAGGGATTCCAGAATTATTGGTGTTCAGACGAAGCGAAGTTTCATTACCGATGGCCTGCGTGTATGAGTTAGGGCTGGGTATTAGCTTGCAAGGTGCAAAGCGAGTTGTGCTGGGTGAACATAGTTATGATTACACTGACGGGCAATCATTGGTGACCTCAGTCGATGTGCCTGTTGCCTCGCATATTACTCGTGCCAGTAAAGAGCAGCCATTTTACGGACTTTACTTACGCTTAGATGCTCATGAAATCAGTCACATTGTTGCTGAAATGGATTTTGCCGGGCAAGACAAGTTTCCTAAGCACCAAGCTATGTCGGTGGTTGATACTGATAATGGTTTGCTTGACGCTTTACTAAGGCTGATTCAACTCGACAATGAACCTCAATTAAAAGCTAATCTTGCGCCACTTATTAAAAAAGAAATTATATTGCGTTTGTTAAATAGCCCGCATAGCCCTTATTTAAGGCAAATTGTGATGTCTGGCTCAGCCCATCAAAAAATCGCTAAGACCTTGTGTTGGTTAAAAGAAAACTTTACCAGTCAATTTTCAATTGATGATTTAGCCCGTGATGCACACATGAGCCCGTCGACATTCAGACTGCATTTTCGTGATGTAGTAAAGATGAGCCCGTTGCAATACGTAAAAAACTTACGGCTACAAGCGGCAAGACAATTAATGCTGAATGAGCGAATAGATGTAGGCTCTGCAGCTTTAAAAGTGGGTTACGAGAGTCCATCGCAGTTTAGCCGCGAGTACACACGCTTTTTTGGCAAGCCACCGATTAAAGATATTTCAGCACTGCGGTTACAACAAATCGCATAAAAAAGGGAGCGCTTGGCTCCCTTACATTTAAAATCGTCTTTTTGGCATTCTCAGTTGTGAGTCAAACTCATCGGGGAATAAAATTGTGCCGTCGTCTTGGTCTGTTGGAAATACAGCAATAAGTAAGTCATCTTGCTCAAGACCAGGTGTCCAGCGACTTAACCAATCTTTTACAGGGATGGCTTTTGGTGTGCAACCTTGCCATTCACCGGTTGCCCAGCTTTGGGCAAATTCGCGGCTAGGCCATACAGGCACGCAGTCGTCATCTTCGTTTGAGAGCATGACGCAGCCATGTTCATCATTGAGGATCCACACTTGTTTAAACTCTTGTACCGTTTCAAACATATAAGCGAGTCGTTTCTTTGCGCCTAAGGCGAGTACAGCATCAAATTCAGTTTCAACACGTTTAGCAGTTGCATTATTCATGACAGGCTCACTCTTTTAGTTATACACAGCTACACCTTAATCATAAGGTGATAAATTAATATGACAAGTAAAGTTAATAGCTAAATTAATTTACTAATGTAGCAAATAGATCGTCAGCAAGTTGTTGCAGAGATTTAGGGTCTTGATTTGTCAGCGCATAGGTACGAATACCGTATATGCCCATCACTAAAAAGCGCGCCAACTGTTGCGCTGACTTGCTACTTACAAATTCGTTGTTATCTAGGGCTTTTTGAAGTTGCTCGGCGAGGGCATGCTCGTATGCATTAAGGTTGCTACGCAGCACAGTGCAAATTTGTGGGTCATTGCCTTCAACCTCAGAAATACTCTTTGTAAGTAAGCATACTTTAGCTACTTCACCTTCAATACACTCATCAACAATCACAGTTAAGTAATGTTTAAGAGTTGATAAAATTGATTGTTGGTCATTAAAAAGGGCAGTAAATTGTTGGTTTCTGTCTTTTTGATATTGCTCGGTGGCGGCTAAAAACAAGCCTTTTTTGTTGCCATAAGCCGCGTAAATAGAACCCGGGTGAAGGTGAGTCACTTCTTTTAATTTTTGCATACTGGTCTTCGCATAGCCATATTTCATAAAAGCATGCATGGCTTGGCGTAGTACAAATTCAGTATCAAATTCAGCAGTTCTCATTAAAGCTCCTCACGGTTTATAAACGAAGTTTACGTAATCTTGAACGATTATTCAAAATAAACCTTGAAGTATGTTTGTTTCGCCCTTATCTTGAATGTGTGTTCAAGATAAGGATAAAACCATGACAACCGATTTACTTTCTCCGTTTAAACTAAATGACAGCATTGAGTTGCAAAACCGTGTACTAATGGCACCCCTTACACGCTGTATGAGCGACGATAATCTCGTACCTACCCAAGCAATGGTTGACTATTATGCGCGCCGTGCTGATGCGGGCTTAATTATTAGCGAAGCAACGATTATTCGCCCAGATTCACAAGGTTATCCAAATACACCGGGTCTATTTACTAGCGAACAAATTCAAGGCTGGAAGAAAGTCACCGATGCTGTGCACGCAAAAGGCGGCAAAATGTTTGCTCAGCTTTGGCACGTAGGTCGTGTTGCTCACCCTCACTTTTTTGGTGGTGATGTACTGGCGCCATCAGCAATTGGTGTTGAAGGTTCGGTACCGAGAATGCGTGAATTAACTTACGTTACTCCAAAAGCGGCAACCATTGAAGACATCCAAGGTTTAATAGCTGATTACGCAAAAGCCGCCGAAAACGCTATTGAAGCGGGTTTTGACGGGGTTGAAATTCATGGTGCGAATGGTTACTTAATTGATCAATTCTTACACTTTGCTGCCAACCAACGTGAAGACCAATACGGGCAAACACCAGAAAACATGTCACGTTTTGTTCTTGAAGTCGTTGATGCAGTAGTGGCAGCAATTGGTGCAGATAAAACTGCATTACGTTTATCGCCAGGCGCGTATTTTAATATGACCGAAAGTGACGGTGATAAGGCGGTATTTGATTATCTATTACCAGCCCTTGAAACGCGTAATCTTGCCTACTTACATGTTGGTATTTTTGATGACAGCATGCGCTTTGCAAGCTTAGGTGATAAGTCAGCATCTGAATATATGCGCGGTGCGTACAAAGGTACCTTAGTCGGGGTAGGTAGCTATAGCTTTGAGACAGCTAATCAAGCTATCGATAATAACCAATTTGACTTAATTGCGATTGGTCGCCCATTCATTGCGAACCCAGATTACATCAGTAAAGTTAAAAATGGTGAAGCATTAACACCATACAGCGATGAAATGCTGGCTGAACTGATTTAAGCAAACCTAATAATATTGTCCAACCAACAAGCGCTCAGTTAATTTAACTGGGCGTTTTTTCTAATACTTTCTTATATATTAAACAGTTAAGTCTTAAATCTGCCATGAAAATGCATTAATTGTTTAATTGTTGTGTCAAATATTTTGACCCTAAATGTAATACGCGCTCTGCATACTGTGCCCGCTTTTAAATACGTAACCTTGGAAAAACAATGAGCACAGTAGCAAAAAAAACAAAGCTAAGCCTTGTAGTCGCAACGCTTTTAGCAACATCGGCACATGCAAACACGAATAACGAAATTGAAGAAATTACCGTTGTTGCAAAGCCAACCAGTTATGCAAATAACGTTATTGAACCTGCGATGCTTGAGCAACAAAGTTCAGTATCAAGTGTGTTAGCCGTGATTGATAACCTACCGGGTATTAGCATCAACGAAGGTGATGCATTCGGTGGTGACGATTGGTCAACCACCATTACTATGCGTGGCTTTAGTATTGATGGTAATCAACAGCAATTAGGTATGACGATTGATGGTATTCCTAATGGTGGTTCTAACTATGGTGGCGGTGCAAAAGCAAACCGTTACTTAGACAGCGAAAACTTAGCAACAGTTGAAGTAGGGCAAGGTACGTCTGATATTGCCTCTGCATCACTCGAAGCATTAGGTGGTACTTTTAATTTTGTGAGTGCACAACCGAGCACTGAGCAAAGCACTACGTTTGCTTACACAACGGGCGATCATAACGCTAGCCGTTACTTTGTTAAGCACGAAACTGGCACTGTGTTTGATAACACGCAAGCCTATATCAGCTATTCGCAAACAGACACCAGTCGTTGGGTTGGAGATGGTAGCAATGGTGGTAAAGACAACCAGCACATCGAAGCGAAGTTTGTATCAGACTTTAGCGACTTAACCGTAACGGGTCGTGTTTCGTATGATGATGTTCATGAAATTAACTATAACAGCATCAGCATTAGTGAGTTTGAACAAAACCCTGATTGGGATCGTTTAACTTGGAATTGGACTGGCGTGCCGCATTTTGATCAAATGTTTGCTGAGGGCTGGGGTACACTGCGTGAAAATACCCTTGCGTATGTAAAGTTTGATTACGCGTTAAGTGCCACTTCAAACTTAAGCTTGTCACCTTACTATCATAAGAATTCAGGTCGTGGCGATTGGATCCCGCCTTATTTAACGTCACCGGTTGATGGCGATGGCAATCCAACAACGATTGGCGGCGAAAATGCTGGCAGCTATGGCTTTACAGATAGTGAGGGTAACCCACTTGCACCTGCTGCAGGTTGTACGGCAAGTTTAGAATGGCCATGGTCATCTGGCCCTGGCTTAAACCCTGCATGTTACCCAGATGATGCCATTCCTGTTATGTCGTATCGTCATACTCACTATAAAAAAGACCGCTTAGGTATGACCGGTGAATACCAAGTAACCCTTGGCAACCATGACATTGAAGCCGGTTTTTGGTTTGAACAAACAGACCGTGATGAGTCACGTGACTGGCATAAAGTTATTGATGCCCGTATTTATCATCACTTTGACCATACGCCGTACTGGACACAGTATAAAAACACCTTCGAAACAGATACATTCAAGTGGTACGTACAAGACTCAATCAGTTTAGGCGACTTCACACTTAATTTAGGTGCTAAACAGTATCTTGTTGAGCTGCAGCGTTATAACCATTTTGAAGATGAGTACTCAGATAAAATCGACAGTGATTCAGACGTACTACTCAGCGGCGGGGTGCTGTATCAGCTATCTGCAAGCACAGAGCTATTCACCAGCTACAGCGAAAACTTTGCGGCAATTAAAGATGGTGTACTTGAACGTGATTCATCAACACTGACCGAAATTGAACCTGAAACAGCTGAAAACATCGACCTTGGTGTTCGCTACAGTGATGACCGCTTAAGCTTAACGGCAACAGCTTACAGCATTGAATTTGATAACCGTATTACCTTTATTGCTCCGGGCAGTGATACAGATGGAATTGATTACACCATTGGCACGAACGGTTCTTACATCAACGTTGGTGGTATTGAGTCAACGGGGGTGGAGCTTTCTGCAAGCTATATGCTGACTGACAAATGGAATCTTTACACATCGTATACCTACAATAACTCTGAGTATCAATCGAACGATCCAAGTGCTTACAACAGCGATGGTGAGTTACTTGAAGAGGCATCAGCCAGTTTTAAAGCAGGTGATGAAGTGATTGACTCAGCACAAGATTTATTTGTGGTATCGGCAGACTACTACAGTGGTGATTTCCGCTTTGGTTTATCGGCTAAATACACAGGTGAGCGTTTAGGTGCATGGACTGATGAACAAACCCGTTCACGTAACAAAGTTGATGGTTATACCTTGGTTGATTTAAACATAGGCTATAACACCAGTCTTGATTCGGGTGTGTTTAAATCACTCGACCTTGCATTTGTGGTGAATAACCTGTTTGATAAATCTTATCTAGCGGGTGGTACTGGTAATGGTTCAACCTACTTTATTGGTGCACCTCGTACAGCTGCTCTAACACTTACAGCGCAGTTTTAAGCAATAAGCTAACGTTTAAACAGCCCATCTTTGATGGGCTTTTTTGCAGGTGAGATATGAAAAAAATAATTTTAGCCACGGTGCTTTTAGCAGCATCACTTTTAAGCATAAGCTGTAAAGCTGCCGACAATGTTGTGCTTGTTACTCTTGATGGGCTTCGCTGGCAAGAAGTGTTCTCAGGGGCAGATGAGAACCTTATTGATAACACTGATTTTGTTGCAAATACAGATGAACTAAAGGCGCTTTTTTGGCGAGATGATCAAGCACAGCGTACTCAAGCGTTAATGCCATTTTTTAGCGAAACATTGGCAAAGCAAGGCGTTTTGATTGGCGATAGAACTCAAGGCTCATTCATGTTGGTAAGCAACCCGTGGTATTTCTCATACCCAGGTTACAGTGAAATTTTAACCGGCATAGTAGACGAAAATATCGATAGCAACGATAAAGTGCCTAACCCCAATAAAACCATTTTAGAGAGTTTAAATTCTCAGCCAGAGTTTAAAGGTAAAACCGCGCTTTTTGGTAGCTGGGATGTGTTTCCCTATATTGTAAATCGTGAGCGCAGTGGAGTATTTGTTAATGCTGGATTTGAAACTTTTGATGCGGTGAAGTCAAAGGAAGTGACTCTGCTAAACCAAATGCAAAGCGAGATCCCAAGCCCTTGGCACAATGTTCGCCTCGACAGCTTTACCTACCGATTTGCCAAACAATATTTATTAAATAAACAGCCGCGTTTGCTGGTTATTAGCTTAGGTGAAACCGATGACTTTGCTCATAACGGTAAATACGATGCCTATTTAAAATCGGCTAAACAAAGTGATGCGTTTATTCGTGACCTTTGGCAAACAATTCAACAAACACCGGGCTATAAAGACAATACCACATTGATCATCACCACCGATCATGGCCGTGGCAGTCATGCTGATGATTGGCAGCATCATAGTTCGAAGCGTGCTTTGGCACGTTCAGAGCAAGGAAAGCAGCGTTTTCCAAACGGCATAGTTGGCTCTGAGCATATTTGGTTAGCAGCTATTGGCCCAGATATAAAAGCAACAGGCTTAATTAAGCCAAGCAATGAGCTCAAACAAGCGCAAGTAGCGGCAACTGTGCTGAATATTTTAGGCGTTAACAGCCAGCAAGTTAACCCGAAAATAGCCGCGCCAATTAAGGAGATTTTAAAATGAGTTTAACTTTTAGTTTGTTTAAAAGCGCCTTATCTGGGTTAATGCTGGTTAGTAGTGTGAGTGCGATTGCCGCGCCAAGTAAAATTTTGTTTGGCTCATGTGGTCATCAAGACAAGGCTATTCCGATTTTTGATGCCATCAACAAAGAGCAAGCCGATTTATTTATGTTCCTTGGCGATAACATTTATGGAGATACCGAAGATATGTCGGTACTTGCCGATAAATATCAACGTTTAGGGCAAAAGCCGGGCTTTAAAACATTACGTGCAAATACACCTATAATAGCCATGTGGGATGACCATGATTATGGCGAAAATGACGCTGGCAGCGAATACCCAAAAAAACAGCAATCACGAAAAATCATGCTCGACTTTTGGCAAGAGCCTGCGGATTCTGCTCGCAGAACTCGTGAAGATGGTATTTACACTTCGTACACTTACGGTGAAGGTGAGCAAACAGTAAAAGTCATCATGCCTGATCTTCGTTTTAATCGCGCACCGTTGAATCACGTATCGGCGATGACTTATCAACTTGAGCGAAAACCTGCAAAACAAGGGCCTTATAGCCCAACAACTGATAAAAACGCCTCTATGCTTGGCGAAAGCCAATGGCAATGGCTTGAACAAGAGCTTAAGTCAGATGAAAAGATAAAAATCATTGCCTCAAGCTTGCAGCTATTAGCTGATTTTACTGGTTGGGAGTCATGGGCTAATTATCCGGCTGATCGTGAGCGCTTATTTGCGCTTATTAAAAAACATAAAGTAAACGGTGTGATTATAGTCAGTGGCGATACCCACTGGGGTGAGCTGTCTAAATATGAACAAAACCTAGATTACCCGCTATTTGAGATGACTAGCTCTGGGCTTACAGAAAAGTGGAAAGATGTTAGCCCTAATAAACACCGTGTGGGTGATTACACTCATGAAGTTAACTACGGCGATTTAACAATCGATTGGCAAAAAGCAGATCCTACCATCCGTATTGCGCTTAAAGGTATTAAGGGTGATGAGATCATGCACACCGAGTTTGCGTTATCGACGATAAGCCCATACCAGTAAATATTGCCAGCTGCGCATATCTTTAACACATGCCCGCAAACATGGAATAAGCCTTGTTTGCGGGTATTTCTCTCTATCCCATCTAATTAAAATATCTTACACTGTGTCAATTAGTTAGTTTCAAGCAAGGACAGTGTAAAGTGCTGAATATAATTCAATCAAATCGCATGGAAGCACTGCAAGCGCGGTTTCACGCTCTTCTTAAAGTTAATCCGCTAACGAGCCCTTTTAAAAAAGAAATTGTGCTCGTGCAGTCACCGGGTATGTCGCAGTGGCTAAAAATAGGTTTAAGTGAACACTTAGGGATTGCCGCTCAGGTTGATTTTCCGCTGCCTTCGAGTTTTATTTGGCAGCTTTACCAACAATTATTGCCTGATGTACCCAGTGAATCACCGTATAACAAAGCGAACCTTGCTTGGAAGCTGTTTGCGATTTTACCAAACTGCATTGATGAGCCGCTGTACTTACCACTTAAAACCTATTTGGATGGTGACAGTGAAGGGCAAAAAACCTTTGCCTTGTGCGAGAAAATTGCCGACGTTTATGACCAATACTTAATGTATCGCCCTAATTGGATTGCCACTTGGGAGCAGGGCATTGATGAACTTGATGATGTTGATGTGGGCATTGCACAATGGCAGCCAGATCTCTGGCGCAAGCTGGTGGCACACAGTAAAGAGCTTGGGCAAAGCCAATATCACCGCGCCAATATGCAAGACAAGCTGCTTGCAGCCCTTGAAAAAATGGACGCAAACCTATTACCTGAGCGTATTAGCTTATTTGGTATTTCTGCAATTGCGAGTAGCCAGCTTGAAGTATTTCAGGCCATTGCGAAAAAAACGCAGGTATTTTTGTTTTTCTTTAACCCCAGTGAGCATTACTGGGGCGACACGCTCGATGAAAAAACAGCAGCCAAGATTGCCGCTAAATATGCCAAACGCCCGCAGTTACAAGCGCTTGAAGACAGCGCGAAAAACCCTGATCACGAGTACTTTTTTATCGGTAACCCGTTACTCTCGTCGTGGGGTAAATTAGGCCGAGATTATTTTGAGCAGTTACTGCAACTAGATGCGCAGTGGCTAGATGGATTCGATAACGAGTTTGATCAAAGCTTGTTATCGCAAATACAGTCTGAAATTTACCAATTAGCTTTTAAGGGTGAGTCATTAACGCCTGATAAAGAATGGTTTATTAATGACGAAGGCAAGTTGCCAATTCAGGCAGACGATACCAGTATTGTGCTGAGCGATTGTCACACGCCACTTCGTGAAGTAGAACGACTACATGATTACTTACTCAATTTATTCAATGAAAATAAAGCGCTAACACCAAAAGATATTATTGTAATGATGCCAGATGTTGGCACATACAGCCCGTATATTGAGGCGGTGTTTGGTGGTGCCGAAGGGCGACGTTTTATTCCTTATGCGTTAGCCGATTTAGCAATAGAGCAAGAAAAACCAGTACTTAGCTCGTTTGCTAGTTTAGCCGATTTACCTTACTCACGCTTTGGTGTGTCTGACATTCTTGATTTACTGCAAGTCACACAAATTGCCGAAAAATTTAACCTCGAAGCCCATGAATATGAGCAAATAGGTTTTTGGCTTGAACGTGTTGGCGTTAAATGGGGCTTAGATGCCGCTCACAAAGACAGTTTTGGCTTACCCGCAATAGATTTAAATACTTGGCAACATGGCCTAAACCGCTTGTTATTAGGTGTTGCACAACGTGATGAGCAATTGCCGTTTTCGGGGATTTACAGTGCCGATGAAGTTGAAGGTATGGCACTGAATACCTTAAATAAACTTATTGAATTTATTGATGTACTGGCCCGTTATAAAGCCAAGCTGCAAGCTGATGCACCACTTAACGAAAAGGCAGAAATTCTAAAAGAATTATTAAGCGATGTGTACAGCGATGAAGGTGAGCAAAGCTGGGATTTATTAGTGCTGCAAAAAGTGCTCGATACATTGATTAAGCATTATGACAATGGCGATTACCAACAAGCCGTTTCGCAGCGTATTGTGAGTTACTTGGTTAAACAAGGTATTCAAGAAAAAGGCGTAGGGCAGCGCTTTTTAGTGGGGCAAGTAAACTTTTGTACGTTGATGCCAATGCGTGCAGTGCCATTTAAAGTGGTGTGCATGCTAGGTTTAAATGATGCAGATTACCCGCGTACCGTTCAGCCAATCGGTTTTGACTTAGTGCCTTTCTCAAAACGCCAAAAAGGCGACCGCTCTCGCAAACTTGATGACCGTTACCTGTTTTTAGAAGCGATTTTAAGTGCCCGTGAGAATTTATACATCAGTTATATTGGCCGTTCTTGTTTTGATAACCAACCAAGAATGCCCTCAACTTTAGTGAGCGAGCTTTTGGAATACATAGCCCGTAGCTTTGAGTTTGCTGATCAAGACACTCACTTAAAGCTACCAGAGGCGCTGATTAATTATCAGCACTTACAGCCATTTAACCCGGCTTATTATCTGACCACTAACAAAGAAGGTAATAAAAGCCAAACTGATGACGAGCAAAAAGCAAATAAACCGCTAGCCACACAATTACACAGCTATAACCCCGTGTGGATGCCAGCTCAACCTGTTAATCCTGAGCCACAGCAAGCGCTTAGTGTTCAGCCAGAAAGCAGTGTTGAGTTAACTCAGTTTATTCGCAGTATTTGCCAGCCGCACGAGAGCTTTTATCAGCAAAGTTTGGGTTTACGCTTACCGCAATTTAACGATATTGCTAAAGATGAAGAGCCATTTAGTTTAGACGCATTACGCCGCTACTTTTACCTTGACGAAATTCTCGAAGCAAGCATTCAAGAAATTCCGCTTAATCAAGCACAAATAATGCAGCGCGGTGAATTACCCCAAGCCCATGTTGGCGACCTTGTGTTTGAAAGTATGCAGCACCGAGTTGATGCGCTTGCAGGGCAGGTAAAAGCGCATATTCAAGGTGATGAAGCATTACCCGTTGAAGTAAATATTAAAATAGCCAATACCACACTAGAAGGTTGGTTAAATCATATTTATGGTCAAAAACAGGTGTTTTATCGCACCGCCAGTATTAAAGCAAAAGATGTAATTCGTGGCTTTGTGCATCATTTAGCGGCGCAAATAATGGGCCAGCCGGTTGAAACCCTTATTCTTGGTTTAGACAAGCAAATTAGTTTTTCACCTTTGTCAGAAGACGATGCCCGTAGCTATTTAAACGATTGGTTTTCGCTTTATGAAACGCTTTTAACTCGCCCAGTGGCGTTTTTCCCGGTCAGTGGTTACGAGTACATAAAAACAGATAAAGACATGGTCAAAGCAAACAATAAGTTCGCACCGCAATACATAGGCATAGGTGAAGGTGAAAACCCGTATATTCGTTTAACCATAAAGAGCCTTAAAGACTGTGAAGAAGAGTTTATAAAATGGAGCGAGCTGCTGTTATCGCCAATTGTTGAATTAGCACAGGAGGCAGATCATGCAAACGCTTAATCCAATGAGTATGGCGCTGTGTGGGCAAAGCCTTATTGAAGCCAGTGCCGGTACAGGTAAAACCTACACCATCACAGGTTTGTATTTACGGTATTTGTTGGGCTTACAGAAAGCGACCGGTGAAGATGAAGCATTAAATACGCCTCTAAGTGTTGAGCAAATACTGGTGGTGACTTTCACCGAGGCTGCAACTCAAGAAATTAAAGACCGTGTAAGGGCGCGTATAATCAATGCCAGAGATGCACTGCTTGGTAAAAAGCCCGATGATGAGCTGATTGAGCAAGTAATTAATGAGGTAACTGACAAACACGCCGCATTTGATTTGCTAGACGCTGCAGCAAAGTCGATGGATGAAGCCGCTATATTCACCATTCATGGCTTTTGTCAGCGAATGCTGAAACAACATGCTTTTGAATCAGGGGTGGCGTTTAACTTAGAGTTTATTTTAGATGAGCGTGAGCTTATTCAAGAAACCCTTAATGACTTTTGGCGTGCCTTTGTTTACCCACAATCAAAAGAGCGCACCCAAGCAATTACCGATATTTTCCCAGTGCCAGCGTCACTGCACTCACAGGTGGTGAATTTACTCAATAAACAAGGGGCAACAATTACCCCTGAGTATGACCTTGATGAAATATGGCAAGCGCGCGACAACTTTGTGGCAAAAGTACCAGCATTTAAAAAGGCGTGCCGTGATAGTGAGTTTATTAATGCTGTAAAAGCATCTGATTTAAGTGGCTCAAAAACCCCAGGCCGAAAAAACAGCCTTGCTGCGCTTGAAGAGTATATAAACAATGATGAGCTATTTTTTGTATTTGGTACCAGTAAATACTCGTTTGAAGTGTGGAGCACAGAAAATTTAAGCGACCCTGCAAATTATAAGAAAAACGGCAGCTTACTCAGTCACGAAATGCTGGCTCGGTTTGATGAAATGGCCGAACTGAGTAGCCTTATCAATAACGGGTTAAATATTGCGATAGTGCAATACGCTGCTAAATGGGTGGCAAATGCATTAGTTAAACGCAAGCAAGAGCAAGGCGTTATTACTCCAGATGATTTACTGAGCAACTTGCATCAGGCACTTTTAAGTGAGCAAGGCCAAGCGTTAAGTGAAAAAATTGCGGCTTTGTTTCCGGTTGCCATGATTGACGAATTCCAAGATACCGACCCAGTTCAATATGGTATTTTTAGCCGCATTTATGGCATTAAAAACACCACGCTTGCCATGATAGGTGATCCAAAACAGGCTATTTATGGCTTCCGTGGAGCAGATATTTTTACTTATATTGGCGCAAAACAAGCTGTTTCAGAGGACAAGCAATACACCCTAGATACCAACTACCGCTCAAGTGAAGGGGTTGTTGATAGTGTAAACCGCTTATTTGCTAAAAATAAAAATAGCTTTATTTATAACGATGCAATCCCATTTCAAAAGGTTAATGCGAAGGGAAAACAGCAAGAAAAAGCGTTTTTAATAAACGGTGAAATGCCAAGTGCGTTTGAATTTTCGGTGTTTGTTGATGAATACGCCGAAGCCAACAACAAGCCAACCAGCAAAGGGGTGGCTCAACAAGCATTGGCTTTGCAATATACGAAAAAAATCACTGAACTACTCAAGCAAGCTAATGCAGGCCATGCGACTATCGCAGGAAAACCTCTCACGGCCGCTGATATCTGTGTGTTAGTGCGTGATCGAAACGAAGCACAGTTGATGAAAACAGCACTGGCAGAAGCCTCCATTGCCAGTGTGTATTTATCCCGTGATAGTGTGTTTAACCAAGAGCTTAGTCATCATTTACTGAACTTTTTAACGGCCTTGCATGGACAGTATGATGAGTCATTACTGCGTGGTGTACTAGCAGGGCCATTGTTTTGTTTAAGCTATAACAGTATTTATGAGCTTCACGAAAATGAAAGTGCATGGCAAGAACATTTAAACTTTTTTGCTCAGCTTGCCCACATTTGGCATAAACAAGGCGCTATGGCGATGCTCGAGCGTTTATTAAGCCATAATCAGCTCGCAGCGCGTTGGCAAGGCTTAGGCTACAACGTTGAACGCTGGCTCACCGATTTCCGCCATTTAGGGGAGATCTTACAGCAAAAGCAAATTGAGCTTGAGGGCACCCATCGATTGTTGCGTTGGTTTGCGCAAAAAGTTAGTCAACAAGATGGCGAAGCGGTGCAAGTTCGCCTAGAAAGCGATGCTAATTTGGTGAAAATTGTCACCATGCACGCCTCAAAAGGCTTAGAGTACCCGATTGTATTCATGCCGTTTGCCTGTGGTTATCGCGAAAGCAAAGAAGCCCTTTACCATAAAGACGGTAAGCTGATTTATGACCTTGCTAAAAGTGACGACGCAATGCAAAAAGCAGAGCAAGAGCGCTTAGCTGAAGATTTACGCTTACTTTATGTGGCATTGACACGTGCCGTGCATTTTTGTTCTGTGGGTATGTATAACATTGCCCAAGGTCGCAGTGCTCGCCCTGGAATTCAAAGTACCAGCATTGGCCACGTATTATTTGCAGGGTTAGAGATTAAATCGGGCGATGAATGGCGCGCATTGTTACAACAATTTTGTGAAGGCTCTGCGCACATGTTCTATGAGGCGTTTAGCCAAGCGGATGAGCTTGAGAAGTTAACATTTGCTGGTGCAGACAGTGAGCAAGCCTATCAAGTTAATACTGTTAAAGCAGACATTCAGCGTGATTGGCGCTCAACCAGCTTTAGTAGCTTAACGCTGAAAAAGCATACTGATCATATTGAGCTTGGTCGCAGTGATGAAGACCACGAAAAAGATGAGTTTTTAGCCCAAAATGCCAATGCTTTAACACCTTACAGCTTCCCTAAAGGGGCAAAGCCGGGTAGTTGTTTGCATGAAATATTTGAGCAATTAGACTTTACTGACCCTTATGCGTTAAAGCGTCCAGCCACTGAGCAAGACGACCACGCATTAGATAAAGTGATCAAAACGTTATTCGAAAAATACCATATTGACGATAGCTGGCAGGAAATGACCGAGCAGTGGATCCTTGCTGCACTGAATTGCCCACTAAACGATAAAGGGCTTAGTTTATCAGTACTTGAGCCCGATACCTGTTTGGTCGAAATGGAATTTAACTTACCCCTGTTATCACTCTCAAGTGATAAGCTTAACCAAGTGTTGGTAAAGCACTTTAATTTACCAGGGCAGCTTGATTTTAGTGAGGTACAAGGCTTACTAAAAGGCTTTATCGATTTAATATTTTGCTGGCAGGGTAAGTATTATATTCTTGATTATAAATCGAACTTTTTAGGTAATAATGCGGCTGATTACCAACATGAGCAACTAGAGCAAGCCATGACCAGTCACCAGTATCATTTGCAGTATTTAATTTATACCGTGGCACTGCACCGTTTATTAAAACAACGTATTCAAGATTACGATAGCGATACGCATTTAGGGGGTGTTTACTACACCTTCTTACGTGGTATGAGCGAAGGGCAAGGGGTGTACTTTAATCAGCTAACAAAACAGCAAATAACTGAGCTTGATAGCTTATTCGCACAAGGAGCCATGCTATGAGTCAACTGACATTCGGCTTTGATGACCTTGAGCCAAATGAGCCAATGAATAAGCAGCCAGAACAACCAGAGCAACCAGCACAATATGCCGAAAGCGATTCAGTGTTGCCTGCTACAGAACTTAAAACACAGCCTTTACTAAGTTATTTACTTGAGGCAAAACGTATTCGCTTAGTTGATGTGAAACTCGCAGAGCTATTGACTGGCACAGAAACACTGGTAGAGAATAACGAAGCAGCGCACAGTGAGGTTTTTTACCTGATTTTATTACTTGCGGCAGCGCAGCAAAGTCAGCACAGTTGTTTAGAGCTCGTGAATATAAACTGGCAAAACCCGTTTGAAATTAAACAGCAAAGCCTAGCTGATGCCAGCATTGCAGCCCCTGATGTTTTAACCCCGTTTGCGACAGAATTTGGCCTTTCTGATGCCGTTAATAAACTAATGAATGCTGAGTGTGTAGGGGACGACAAACCACTGCTATTGTTTGCGAATAAACTTTATTTTGCCCGATTGGCAGAGTACGAAACCACACTGGCTTCGCGTTTACATCATTTAGCAACGAAAGAACTCACCCTTGATGAAGCCGAATTAACGGCATTACTTGAGGTGTATTTTCCTAATAGTGAACATACAACCAACCCAAGCGATCCTATTAAAACATTAAACTGGCAAAAAGTAGCCTGTGCAATTGCTGCAACAAAAGGCTTTAGTGTGATCACTGGCGGCCCGGGTACAGGTAAAACTACCACAGTAACTAAGCTACTGGCCATTTTACAATCTTTGTATGCCAGTGCACCGCTAACAATAAAGCTGGTTGCACCGACAGGTAAAGCGGCAGCGCGTTTAACCGAGTCGATTTTAGGGGCAAAACAAAAGCTTAGTATGATCCCTGATAATATCGCGCCACTTATTCCTGACAGCGCGCAAACGATTCACCGTTTACTGGGTGTTATTCCACATACCAATAAGTTTCGCCATAACAAGCGTAATCCGCTGCATTTAGATGTACTGATCATTGATGAAGCATCGATGGTTGATTTATCGCTTATGGCAAAACTAATCGAGGCATTACCGAGCCATGCAAGACTTATTTTACTGGGTGATAAAGACCAATTAGCCTCGGTTGATACGGGCAGTATTCTTAGCGACCTATGCCAAGGGTTAGAGCTTGGCAAAATGCCTGATTACAGCAGTGAAAGAGCAGCGCAGCTTAATCGCGTTTGTTTTAATAATCAGAGCGAAATACCCGCGGCAAGCAGTCATTTTGTACTTAACGATTGTATTGCGTTTTTACAGCAAAGTTATCGTTTTGATGGCAGTAGCGGCATTGGTCAATTAGCACAAGCTGTAAATACCAATAACAGTGGCTTACTGGGCTACGTTGAGCAAACGATCAATCAAGGTGGCTTTAAAGACCTTAAACTTAATTACAGTGTAATTAGTAAACCGATAGAGCAGTTTGTGCAACAAGCGGCGTTGCAATATCACGATTATTTGCAGCTTATCCAGCAAGGGGCAAGTGTTGCCAGTGTGCATAAAGCCTTTGCGCATTATCAGTTGCTGGCAGCCGTCAGAGAGGGAGATTATGGTGTAAATAGCCTTAATCAGCGTATTGAAAAAGCACTGGCTCAACAAGGTTTAATCTCGCCATATCAAAGGCATTACGTGGGTATGCCAATTATGATCAGCCAAAACGACTACCAGCTAAAACTGTTTAATGGCGACATCGGTATTTTAATGCACGATGAGCAAGGTCAGTTAAAAGCCATGTTTGTTGATGAACAAGAAAATATTCGTGCCTTTTCGCCCGCACGTTTACCTGCTCACGACAAAGTGTATGCCATGACAATTCATAAGTCGCAAGGTTCTGAATTTGCTTACACAGCAATGATTTTACCGCCAATAAAACAGGCTAATCAGGGCATTAACAGGCAATTGGTTTACACGGGGATCACCCGCGCGAAAACCACATTTGAGCTGGTGGCCGATAAAAATGTATTGCTCATGGCAATGAATAAATCTGTTACTCGTGCATCGGGTTTATACGATAGGTTAAAACATGAAGCTAGTTAAAGTAACGAGTGACCAACTCAACGAGTTAATGGGTTGGTTTAACTCAGAGGCTGAACTGCGTATTTGGTCTGGGCCATTTTTTAATTACCCATTTGATACGCAAAGCTTTAAAAATGATTTAAACCTAGATGCGCTGAATTCCTTCGCGTTGATTAATGACGAGGGCCAGATGTTAGGGTTTGGTCAATACTATTTACGTGAAGGTCGTTGCCATTTAGGGCGGCTAGTTATCGCGCCAAGTGAACGTGGTAAAGGTCTTGCAAAAGTGTTGATAAATTTACTAGGAGAGCAGGGTAAACAGCAACTGAACTGCGATAGTTTGTCGTTGTTTGTGTATAGTCACAATACCCTTGCTAAAACAGCTTATGAAAAAATGGGGTTTATACAAACCCAGTATCCATCGGACATGCCACTCGATGGCTGTATTTATATGACCTGCTAAGAGCGTTTAAAGCTGCTTTTACGAAACAGGTTAGGTTGCCAACCAAAGTGTATGGCGCCTAATCTTAAACAGACCGTCACAGCGAATGCGCCAAGAATGCACCAAATATAACTCACCTCCAGGGTGAATAAAGCCGCGTAAGTTAACCCGCCAGATAAGCAAGCGGTTGAATAGAGTTCTTCACCCATTACTAAAGGCACTTCTCGGCAGATCACATCACGCATCAGGCCACCAAAAATACCTGTGGTCATACCCATGGTGATGGCAACAATCATATCTGCGCCGCCGATCAGCGCCTTTTCGATACCAATAATGTTGAAAATTGCCATCCCTACGGCATCCATTAATAGCATGGTGGTGTTACTTAAATCGGGTAAGTGACGAATTGATAGAATAGACGCGAATATGGCTATGTAAGTTGCGTACAAATAATCGGGCTGAGCTATCCAAAATACTGGTTTGTTAAGCAATATGTCTCGAAGTGTGCCACCACCTAGAGCTGTGACTGTGGCAACAACCACCACACCAAAACCACCAACACTTTTTTCATGGCCCAGCAAGGTGCCAGAAATAGCAAAAAACGCTACACCGATAATGCTTAAAAAATGAAAGTATTCTGATGTCATGGGGTTTCCTTACCTGTATATAGTAATCTAACCCTAGCAAAATGAACTTTATTGATGCTGAACAGCAAAGAAAATAGGGCGGGTAGTGATGTCACCCGCCAGTAGGGAATAGTGATTATCTCAATCCGCTTATTTAAGGTAATCAACCACTAATTGTGTCATTGCATTTACGCCTAGCTGTAAAGCTTTTTCGTCTGCAAAAAAGTGTGGTGAATGGTTACTTGGTGCTGTAACTGCATCTTGACCTTTTGGTGTGACACCTAAGAAAAAGAACATGCCTGGTGTTTCTAAGGCGTAGTAACTAAAGTCTTCGGCACCTGTGATAAGTGGCGTTGTGATCAAGTTTTCTTTACCAACTACACCAGCAATTGTTGGTGTCATTTTCTTGGTTAATTCAACATCGTTCACTGTTACTGGGTAACCATGATCAATGTGAACATGGGCTTCTGCACCACCTGATTCAGCTACCATCTCAGCGGTTTTAGCTAAACGTTTTTTAATGTCAGCACGCATTTCTTGATCAAAGGTACGAATTGTGCCCACCATTTCAACTTGATCAGGGATGATGTTGTTACGCACACCGCCATTAATGGCACCAAATGAAACCACAGAAGGCGCTTTGGTCACATCAACTTGGCGAGAAGCGATGGTTTGTGTTGCCATAATAATTTGTGATGACGCCACAATTGGGTCAACCCCATTCCAAGGGCGAGAACCGTGAGTTTGGCGACCTTTTACTGTGATAGTAAATTTGTCGGCGCTGGCCATTAGTGGCCCTTCACGAAAACCAATTTGTCCGGTATTAAGTGAACTGGTTACGTGTAACCCAAATACGGCTTCTGGCTTTTCTTTAAATAAGCCTTCTTTAAGCATCAGCTCAGCACCACCTTCTTCGCCATCAGGAGCACCTTCTTCAGCAGGTTGGAAGACAAACAGAATATCACCCGCGAGCTCTTCTTTAATTTTTACTAAAGACTCAGCGGCTGCCATTAAAATAGCCACATGGTTATCATGACCACAGGCATGCATTACGCCAACGGTATTGCCTTTGTACTCTGTTGTTTGAGTTGACGCGAAAGGTAAGTCTACTTGCTCTTTAACAGGTAGTGCATCCATATCAGCACGCAGCGCAATAAGCGGACCTTTTTTGCCCCCTTTAAGTTTGGCAACCACACCGGTATGAGCCACACCTGTTTGAACCTCAAGGCCTAACGAACGTAAATGCTTAGCCACGTATTTGGCTGTTTCAAACTCACGGTTACTAAGCTCTGGGTATTGGTGTAAATGACGGCGCCATTTAATGACTTTTTCGCTGACGCTTTTATTGGCAGATTTAAGTTCAGAATTAATATCACTCGCAAATGCAGGGGTAGAAATAGCACTGAGAAGTAGGCTGGTCGAAAGTAGTTTGTTTAACATCCCGTATCCTTTTATTATTTGTATGCACACTACTCCAATGTAAAGGATAAACACTTGAATGAACAAGACCTTTCGGTAATTAACCAAGACAAATGGTTTAAAAATCGCACACAATTATTTAGGGACAAGCTAGTAAAAAATGCTAAATTAATCACCTTAAATGCGGGTGATGCATTGTTTTTGCGTGGTGATGAAAATACCGGTCTGTATTGTGTTATTAATGGCGTGCTTAGAGTTTCTGGGGTCAATAGCCAAGGCAAAGAAGCCGTGCTCAGTTTTGTAACCAGTGCAATGTGGTTTGGTGAAGTGGCTCTGTTTGATGGTGGTAAGCGCACCCACGATGTGTATGCTCAAACTGCGGTACGGCTTTTACACGTTCCTGAGCGGGCATTAAGCCAGTTATTACAAGAACATCCTGCTTATTGGCATGACTTTGGGCTGCTGCTTACTAATAAAGTGCGAAACCTGTTTGACTCATTAGAAGATCACGCACTCCTTACAGCAAAGCAAAAGGTGAGTAAGCGGTTATGCATGCTTTATCAATCGTCACACCAAAGCTGTTTGCCGCTTACCCAGCAACAACTTGCCGATATGACCTATTTAACACGGCAAACCATTAACCAAATATTACAATCCCTGCAAGCTGATTCAATTATTAACCTTAAATATCAAACGATTGAAATTATTGATATCGATAAATTGCAATCTCAATGCTAGCTTGGAACTAAAATTGCTACAAAGTCGTAATCAAGCTTAAATGGAAGACAACTTGTGGCAATTACATTTCATAATCAATATAACCCTTATCACGCTTCGGCTGCTGCTAAGCTGTCGCAAACGGCTCGCACTGAGGGTGTGAAAGCCATGCATACGCCAGCATCTTCAGCACAACAACTTTTACAAAAGCAGCCTGAGCCCAGCTCTTTTTTAGCACAAGCTCAAGAAGCTTTGGTTTATCAGCGGCTCGGGGTTGATAAAGAGAAAATTGATGAAATAAAAGCGCAAATAGAGAAGCTTGCTGAACAAATGCAACAACAAGGTGCCGATACTAAAGCACTGCAAGAAAAAATGAATGAGCTGCAAGCGATGCTCGATGAAGAGTATCAAAAAGGTCGCGAACGCATGGATATGCGACCAGAAGCTGAAAAAGGCAAAGTTATTGATGCGCTGGTTTAATGTGTGATTTTAAGCTAGCAACTTTAAATGTCGGCTAGTTGACATTCTTGTTGGTGAATTTTCTGCTAATCTGAATTTTGAACACAGTTTTGGCAGGAAAAACAATGAAAACATTAAAACAACAACTGACAAATTACGCCCTTTATCACCGTTCTAAACGCAATATTGTCACTCACTTTATCGGCATCCCATTAATTGTGTTTGCAATTATTTGTTTATTACATCGCGTCACACTTATCTCAGAGCCTGCTGTTATCTCCTTGGCAACCGTGGTAATTGCGCTCACCTGTCTTTATTACTTAATGCTTAGCTTATCTATGGGGTTAATTATGGCTGTATGCTTAAGTTTGTTAAGCATTGCTGCTGAGCCTGTGGTGTCGCTTTCAACAGAGTTATGGCTAACTTTGAGCATTGGCAGTTTCGTGGTTGGTTGGGTGTTTCAGTTTATTGGTCACTATTTTGAAGGTAAAAAGCCAGCCTTTGTTGATGATTTAATTGGTTTGGTCATAGGGCCGTTATTTGTATTAGCAGAGTTCTTGATTATGCTTGGTTTTTATAAAGATATTGCTGATCATATCGAACAACATGCAGGGCCTAATAAAGCATAACAACAATAATAAGGAACACACATGCAATTAAATGGTAAAACAGTTTGGGTTACTGGGGCATCTTCTGGAATTGGTGAGGCACTTTGTGAGCAATTGGCGGCAAAAGGGACAACGCTAGTACTGTCTGCCCGTAATGAGGAAAAACTCAACGCTCTTAATACAAGACTCGGCGGTAATCATCATGTGGTCGCCCTTGATTTGGCAAAGCCCGAAGCCTTACTTGAAGATATGCCAGCAGTGATCGAGCGAATTGGCCGTATTGATGTGCTTATCAATAACGGTGGGGTGTCGCAGCGTAGTCTATTTTTAGAAAACGAATTTACGGTCTATCGCCAACTGATGGAAGTAAACTATTTTGGTTTAATTGCTTTAACTAAGGCGGTCGTACCCCAGATGGTTAACCAAGGTATGGGCATGGTGGTATCAATTAGCAGTGTAGCGGGTAAAGTCGGTTCAAAATTCAGAACTGGGTATTCGGGTTCTAAGTATGCGGTCGTGGGCTTTATGGATTGCTTAAGAGCAGAACTAGCCGACAAAAATGTGAATTGCCTGACTATTTGCCCGGGTTCAATTAAAACAGCCATTGCGCATAATTCGTTAGATGGCCAAGGTAAACCGCAAAATAAGCCAGAGGAATCAATCGAAAACGGCATGGATGTGGCAAAAGCGGCTGCAAAAATGATTAAAGCCATTGAAGCCGAGAAAGATGAAGTTGTTATTGGTGAAGGAATAAGTGGTTTAGCACCGACTATTAAGCGATTTTTCCCGGGCTTTTTTAATCGCCTCACAGCAAAAATGAACTACAGATAATTTATAGTCATTTGTTAGCGAATGATTCTCAGTAAACAATGCGCAACTTGGGTTGCGCATTTTTTGTACCAAATGGTCGAATTATTATTACTTTAATCGATAAAAGGCACTAGTTTGCTATGGTTAAACGGGGATGGATTAGCATACAATGGGGTAAAAGTAGTCCAAACAAGAGAGAACAACAATGGCCGCATTTGGTACTGTATTTATGCCACAAATGATCCAAGCACGTTTTGCTGATAACTCATGGAGTGAAAGCGCGCTGGTCCCATCTGATAAAATCGAATTACATGCGGGTGCTCACGTATTACATTACTCAAGCACCTGTTTTGAAGGATTAAAAGCATTTCGTCACGAAGATGGCTCGGTCTATATCTTTCGTATGGATGCTAACATTGCTCGTATGAAACAAAGCTCTAAGTTACTAAACTTACCTGACTTTGACGAAGGCATGCTTGAGCAAATGATCAAAGACATTGTAAAAGAATACGCAGACGAAACACCAACACCGCCGGGTTCAATGTATATTCGCCCAACTCACATTGGTACAGAAGCGGCAATCGGTAAAGCGGCTGCACCGTCAATGAGTTCCTTACTTTATGTATTACTTTCGCCAGTAGGTGATTATTTCTCAGGCGGTGCTACAGCATTACGTGTATTACTTGAAGAAGACGGCATGCGCTGCGCACCACACATGGGTATGGTTAAAAGTGGTGGTAACTACGCAAGTGCATTAGGTCCAATCTTAGAAGCTCGCTCAGAGCATCAAGCAGACCAAATTTTATTCTGCCCTGGTGGTGATGTACAAGAAACTGGTGCTGCAAACTTCATTCTAATTGATGGTGATGAGATCATCACAAAAGCACTTGATAGCACATTCTTACACGGTGTGACGCGTAATAGTATTTTAACGATTGCTAAAGATTTAGGTATGACAGTATCTGAGCGTAACTTTACTGTGTCTGAGTTACTAGAAAGAGCCGCTAAACCAGGTACTGAAGCTGCGTTATCAGGTACCGCTGCGGTACTTACCTCGGTTGGCACGCTTATTCATAACGACCAAGAGTTTAAAGTGGGGTCGGGTAAACCAGGTGAGAAAGTTGCTAAATTACGCCAAGCATTGAATGATATTCAATGGGGTAAATCAGCAGATACTCATGGCTGGTTAACAAAAGTATAATCGCTGAGCAAATATATGCTTTGAAGAGCCACGTTACTACGTGGCTTTATTGTTTTTACATTGGTTTACAGCACTTCCTGTGTTTAACCGCAAATTACTAGACATTCTAATGCTTTAATTTTACTTTCATTTTATTAACAATAACTAAAAGTAAATTTATTATGATCAAGAAAACACTAGCATGTGCAATTGTTGTTGCATTGGCGGGCTGCGGTGAGTCTACCCCTACAAAAACAGAACAAACAGTGAAAACTGCAGAGGTTAAAGCTGCTGTGAATTATCCAGAAACTAAAAAAGGCAATGTTGTTGACGAGTACTTCGGTGAGAAAGTAGCCGATCCATACCGTTGGTTAGAAGACGATATGAGCGACGAAACAGCCCAGTGGGTTAAAGCCGAAAATGACGTTACCTTTTCTTATCTAAAAAATATTCCGTATCGCGATGAGCTAAAAACTACCCTTGAAAAGCTGATGAACTACGAAAAAGTCACAGCGCCATTTAAAGAGGGTGAGTACACCTACTTTTATAAAAACGATGGTCTGCAAAATCAGTACGTAGTTTATCGTAAAAAAGGCGACTCTGAAGCTGAGGTATTCTTAGATCCAAATACTTTTAGCGCTGATGGCACAACCTCAATGTCGGGCTTAACATTCACAGAGGACGGCACGCTAGCGGCCTATCAAATCTCTGAAGGCGGCAGTGACTGGCGTAAAATTATCATTATTGATACAGCGACTAAACAACCAATTGAAGAAGCATTAGTCGATGTAAAATTCAGCGGTATCTCTTGGCTTGGCAACGAAGGTTTCTATTATTCGAGCTACGATAAGCCAAAAGGTAGTGAGCTGTCTGCAAAAACAGATCAACATAAAGTTTACTACCATAAGTTAGGCACGGCACAAGCAGATGATCAATTAGTTTATGGTGGCACAGAGGCTCAGAAACATCGTTATATTGGTGCTGATGTAACCCGTGATAATCGTTATTTAATTATTGCTGCAAGTACTTCAACTTCAGGTAATAAATTGTTTATCAAAGATTTAACTAAGCCTGACAGCAAGCTAGTGACTATTTTAGATAACACTGACTCAGATACCTCAATTATTGATAATGACGGCTCGAAACTATATTTAGTGACTAACTTAAACGCGCCAAATAAACGTGTAGTGACTGTTGATGCTGCTGATCCAAGCCCTGAAAATTGGCAAGATTTAATCCCAGAAACTGATAATGTGCTTAGCCTTTCAAAAGGTGGTGACTACTTCTTTGCTAAGTATATGGTTGATGCGATTTCGCAAGTAAAACAATACGATAAATCAGGAAAATTAGTACGCGACATCAGCCTGCCAGGTGTAGGAACTGCATATGGCTTTAGCGGTAAGCACGATGCACAAACTCTGTATTACTCATTTACTAATTACACTACACCAGGCAATACCTATTCGTTTGATGTTGAATCAGGTAAGTCTGATGTGTACCGCAAGTCGGGCGCTAAATTTAATAGCGAAGAATATATCTCTGAACAAGTGTTCTATACATCAAAAGATGGCACCAAAGTTCCGATGATAATTTCGTACAAAAAGGGCACCGAACTTAACGGTAAAAATCCGACTATTTTATATGGTTATGGTGGCTTTAACGTGAGCCTAACACCAAGCTACAGCCCTACAATTGCGGCATGGCTTGAGCACGGTGGTATCTATGCTGTTGCTAATATTCGTGGTGGTGGCGAATACGGTAAAGAATGGCATGTAAATGGTACACAGCTTAAGAAACAAAATGTATTTGATGACTTTATTGCTGCGGCTGAGTACTTAAACGAAAAACAATACAGCTCACCTGATTACCTAGCGGTACGTGGTGGCTCAAATGGTGGCTTATTAGTTGGTGCGGTTATGACACAGCGCCCTGAGCTATTTAAAGTTGCGCTTCCTGCTGTAGGTGTTTTAGATATGCTGCGTTACCACACCTTTACAGCCGGTGCTGGTTGGGCGTATGACTACGGTACGAGTGAACAAAGTAAAGAAATGTTTGATTACTTAAAAGGCTACTCACCAGTTCACAATGTAAAAGAAGGTGTTAGCTACCCTGCAACCTTAGTGACAACAGGGGATCATGATGACCGTGTGGTGCCTGCGCATTCATTTAAGTTTGCAGCAGAGCTACAAGAAAAAGGTGCGAAACAAAATCCGTATCTTATTCGCATTGAAACAAATGCAGGTCATGGTGCAGGAACACCAACAAGTAAGATCATCGATCAATACGCTGATATCTATGGTTTTACCCTATACAACATGGGTGTTAAATCGCTATAGGATATTACTTAACTAAAATGAAAACGCCGAGCTAAGCTCGGCGTTTTTGTATCGAATAATCGAGATGTTTATAAATCGATACCCAGCGCGAAAATCATTTTGTAATCTTCTTTTTCTGGTACTACACCGTTTTCATCGGCAATGGGGTCGGCAAGGTAATCCCAAACTAATGACACATCAAAATCAATATCATCAGTGATCTCAAATTCAAACGCAGCCATCGCATATTGAGAGTCACCGCCAGCATCACTGTTTGCAGTTAGGTAACGATAATTTAATGAAAAATCGATTTTCTTAGTGATCTCTAACTCATAATTTGTAGAAATAAACCAAGACATTGATGAGTTACTCTTATCTTCTCCAGCTGCTACAGTGTCAAATTGGGTTTTTTGATAAGCAGGTCCCGCTGTAAAATCCCATTCTGTTTTGTCGGTATCTATCACATAATAACCAACACCGGCGCCGACAGTGTATTTATTGGCGATATTTTGGAACGGGTCACGATAGTATTCGAAGAAAATAGGGCGATAATACATTTTTTGTGTGTAAAACCAGTCAAATGTACCGTTAGCACGAATATTGTTTTTAGTAATTTGATCATCACTGGTAGTGCGATAGCCTAAAATCTCAGATAAAAATCGACTTGAAGCAGTACGGCGCTTTATGTCAGCTTTAATAGAATATTCAGTTTGGTCAGTATTTCCACGGGCCAAATCTGCACCCATGGATAACTTTACAGTCCATGCACTGAGTTCGCTTTCAATTGAGGGAGCAATTGAGACTAAATCGCGATAACGGTATTTAGCTTCTTGTTCGCCAACTTTTACATAACCGCCCGATATATTAAGTGTACCACTGAGCTCATTGCCATCGTTAAAGCGAACCGTATGATGGCGATCTGAAATAATCATATAGATATCTTCGCGATCAATCATTAATGTATCAAGAATGTCGCTGTCAAACTCAACTTCTTTATCGTACAAAGAGACAAGCTCGCCTTTGAGCCATTCGCCAGAATTAAGCCGTATCCAATCAAAGTGGGTGGCATCTTTAATTATTATGCCGCGCTCTTCGAGAAGCGGATCTGGAAGTGTTTCTGCGCTATAGCAAGCAAATGAACTTGCAACAGCTGCACTGATGAGCAGGTATTTTTTGAGCATTATTTCAATCCATGTTAAATAGAATGCATCTAAAGAAGTGCGATTATTTATTAATAACCTGCTTAATTTTAGAACACTATCAAATAGTGTTCAAAAATTACTTAAGCAGATGGCAAAAACAACCGCTGATAGGTTTTGTAGGCGTATTCGTCACTCATTCCTGACAAATAATCACAGATTATGCGCATCGCATTATCGCCTTGTTGGTGCGCATTTAGCCACATTTCTTGCGTTGTTTCTGGTAATAAGCGCATTGGGTCGCTGGCAAAAGCACTAAATAATTCAATCAGCAGGTTTTGCCCTTTAAACTCCACTTGCTGCATCTTCGGCTCACGAATTAAGCGTTTAAAAACAAAATGTTTTAGCACGTTAAGAATTTCGGCAAATTCATCTGGAAGACTCACCGTGTACTGTAATATTTCAGATTCGAAATCTGCGTTTTGTACAACTAACTGAGCGTTAATAATAAAGGTGTTTACCAACTCACCAATGGCGTCTTTACGCTCATACTCGTGATGAGAAAAGAGTCTGGCGGTTATCGAGCTTAAATGAGTGGTTAGCCACGCAGAGTCAAGCTCTTGTAGTTGTACAAGGGCATGATTTTGCCAATCAGCCAACGTTAAAACCTCTGTTGCTATAGCGTCTTCTAAATCATGAACGGCATACGCAATATCGTCAGCTAATTCCATAATTGCTGAGTCTATCGATTTATAGTGGGTTTTGGCTCTAAATTCATCAACCTTATAATGACTGCTCAGCAGTGCTTTATCGTTATTAGACAGTGGCTCCATGATCCAGTCGAAAATATCTTTATCGTCGGTGTATAACCCCTTAGCTGGTCGCCAATGGTCAGCTTTAATAAAGCTACGCTGCTCGCTCAAAGGTGGAATGCTGTGCCACAAATCATCAATGAAGGCTGGGTATTTAATAAAACCTAACAAGGTGCGCCTGGTTAAGTTCATGCCATAGCCATTTGAATAGGGCTCAAGCTTAGAGACAATTCTAAGTGTTTGCGCGTTACCTTCAAAGCCACCATGATCGCGCATCATGTAATTTAATGCTATTTCACCACCATGACCAAAAGGAGGGTGGCCAATATCATGAGCAAGGCATAAGGTTTCGAGTAAACTACCGCTAGGAAAATTCGTAAATTCAGGGTGCTGCTTTTTCAAATGGCGTAATAAACCACTGCCAATTTGGGCAACTTCTAAAGAATGAGTAAGACGAGTTCTATAAAAATCATTTAAGCCAATACCCATAATCTGAGTTTTAGCCTGCAAACGCCTAAATGCTGCGGCGTGTATGATTCGAGAGCGGTCAACCTGCCAAGCTGAGCGGTTATCGTTTGGACGATATTTTTGTTGATTAATAATGCGAGCTTGCCAAGATTGGCACATAAAAATAACCTTCCTATTCCTTGTTTGCTTACTTTTCAGTATACGCAAGCGCTTGAAAATTGCGAGCAAACTACACTGTTACGTCAATAGTTTGTCCCTTTTATGGGTGGTTTTATAGTGCTGAATTCGCTAAAAATCATCTGCTTTGGTATACTTCGCCTTTGTGTGTGCGTGAGTTAACCGCACATGAGTAGTAGTTTATTTGAGAGAATACATGCTTAAGTACGTTTTTCGAGCTTTATTAACCGCTTTTTTTGCATGGGCGTTATTTTCGCCATTTATCGAAAAAGAAGTGACAGTTGAAGAATCTGAACAAACTCAGAGCACGCCTACCGGAACCCAGCGCGTAATCAAAAAAGAAAAACCATTACATAATGTAAAACTGCCTGACTTTGCAGCATTTACTGATGTAAAAGAGAAGAAACATGCTTTTTTTGATTTTATTCGCCCACATGTTGAGGCCGAAAATAAAAAAATTTTACAGCAGCGAGCTAAACTAGAAATTGCGCGCATGATGCTTGAGTACAATGAGCCGCTTACGAGCAAGCAAAAGTCAGATATTAAAAAAATTCTTACCAGCTACAAGTTGCCTAACACTATTGACACTTTATCGCTTACCCAAGCACTACGTCGAGTTGATATCATTCCTAAAGAGCTTGCGCTAATGCAAGCAGCAAATGAATCAGCATGGGGCACGTCACGCTTTGCACGGATTGGTTTAAACTTTTTCGGTCAATGGTGTTACAAAAAGGGTTGTGGCATGGTTCCTCGTCGCCGTGCTAACGAAGCGGCCCATGAAGTGACAGCATTTAAATCGGTACGTGCTGCTGTAAGCTCATATTTTAAAAATATTAATACCCATGCTGCGTATAAAGATTTACGATTAATTCGTGCCGATTTACGTCGCCAGCAAAAACCTATAGAAGCAACCAAGTTAACACAAGGTTTGTTATCATACTCTGAGCGCCGTGAAGCATATATTGATGAATTAAACACTATGATAAATCAAAATAGAGCTTACTTTGATGAATAAACTCCTTCCATGGTTAAAAGCAGCAACCATCGCGGTTGCGCTAAGCGCGGTTTCCTCTAAAGCCGCAGCAACTGAATTTGTTATTGCTTATGATGGCTTTTATGATCGTTTAAAAGTCGTGAATAAAGGTGAGTTTCAATACGCTCAAGTTAACTTTTATTTGTCTGATATTGCTAGTAACGAAGTATGCACTATTAAATCAGGTAAAATAATTACAGAAAAACAAGAGTTTGACTTAACTTATACAGATAAAGCTCAGTTACTTTTACCTTTTGATAAGCAATTAGATACAGATAAAGCTGTTATTGTTGTGCAACCAGAAAACCCTAAACATGAATGCCAATTAAAGTTACAGATTGAAGCGACTGATTTGGCAGATTTTGAACTTAGTAAAGCAAACTTATATACGTTAAATGAAGAGTTTGACGAGCTGTTATCTGATTTATCAGGCTTTTTTGTCAGCAAATTAATGTGGTTTTTGCTTCCTGAACAACAAGGTGTTGTACTTAAATTTAATGGTCAAGACGCTATCTCGGCAAATGGCGTTAGCTGTAAAGAGCAGCGTTGCTCAATAAAAGTAACAGACGACTGGCAAGACGATAACACAGTGTTAAACAGTCATGCTGAGCTTATCAGCGCCACACCTTGGATTGTTAAATAACGGACTATATATTGGCTAAAAGCGTTTAAACTTCGACAAAAGGGACCTTAATTAGGTCCTTTTTTCGTTGTGAAGCACAGATAGTTCTTATGTTTCTTTTTTCAAAAGTTTATCTCAGCATTTAGACGTATGAGCAAAATTGAAAATTCATCGTAGTTAGTACAATTACTATGACTGTTTCTTTGCTCTAAATTATTCCCTTGATTCATATTTTTCCTAACTATTTGTATTGCTGTGTATTTAAGGTTCAGTGTGTTTTGAAACATAGAAATAGTCGGAATGTATTAGTTTTCTCTGATTGTTTTTTATTATAGAAAAAAGACTTGATTGTATATTGCTAGCCTGATCTTTACTTAATTATTAAGTGCTAACTTTCTATTTTTAAATGAATTTTTAAGGAATGAAAATATAGATTTAGATCAAGTTACTTAGCTATAACTGGCTTAAAGTAAAACTATAAAGTTCTCAATATAGGTAGTTATAGTTTAATAGGAGTCGTTATGCAGACAGTCAATGTCGAACCTGTATCAGTAAAACAGCAGAATTTATCCGAACACAATGCTAAACAGGATGTGGTTTTTGATCTAGATGTTAAAAACCCAAGCTTAAAGTGGAATGCTGACGGTAAATACCCATATAAACGCAAAATGGACGTAGTTGAATACGAGCGCCATAAACACGAATTGCAAATCGAGCTTTTAAAAATGCAAGGCTGGGTAAAAGAGACCGAACAACAAATTGTGATTTTATTTGAAGGTCGAGATGCGGCAGGTAAAGGTGGCACTATAAAGCGTTTTATGGAGCATTTAAATCCTCGCGGGGCACACGTGGTAGCCTTAGAAAAGCCAACTACTAGAGAGCGAGAACAGTGGTACTTCCAGCGTTACATTAACCACTTACCTACTAAGGGTGAAATCATACTTTTCGATCGTTCTTGGTATAACCGAGCCGGTGTTGAGAAGGTAATGGGGTTTTGCGATGATCACGAATATTTGGAGTTTATGCGTCAAACACCTCAACTTGAGCGTATGTTGGTGAATAGCGGTATTAAGCTATTTAAATATTGGTTTTCAGTTAGTAGAGAAGAGCAATTTAGACGTTTTAAATCGCGCCAAAACGACCCACTCAAACAATGGAAGCTAAGCCCAGTTGATATGGCATCACTGGCTAAATGGCATGATTATAGTGATGCCAAAGATGCCATGATGTTTCATACCCATACTAAGGATGCACCTTGGACACAAATTCGATCTGACGATAAAAAGCGCGGGCGTATCAACTGTATGCGCCACTTCTTAAGTTGTTTAGATTACCCGGAGAAAGATCACGATGTAGTAAATTGTGTCGACTCGCTTATTGTTACCGAACCTACCCGCATGTCTATACGCCAGTGAAGGAGAATACTATGCAAAATTCACAGTCAGTATTTGAGAAACGTCTTGCTAAGCTCGAAAAAATTCTTGAAAAGAGTAAAAAAGAAGTGGCAAGAACCACTGAACTTGCAAAAGATGCAGCACTAAAAGCACAAGCAGCTGTAGAGTGTGCCAGCGAAGCTGAGAACCTAGCTGAAAATGCTAAAAAGCGCTTTAAAGCAGCAAAAAAGCAATTAAAAGAGGCTAAAGTGTTAAAAATTGCGCAGAAAAATGCGTCGAAAAAATCGGCTATAAAACGTGCCAAAAGATTGGCAAAGAATAAAAAAGCTAAAACTAAAAGCGCTTAAAGTTAACAAAGGGCACATGGCTATTGTGCCCTTTGTTTTTATTAAGCGTATCGCTGGACATTTTCACGATTCTCGATATGCTAAATGTCAATTTTTCAGGGACTTAAAAGCATCTTAATGAAACCTTTAGCGTCTATTTTTGTTATTTTACTGCTATGTTCAGCGTGTAGTAGTCATTCACTTATCAACCAAGAAATGCAAACTAAGTTGCAAGGCTCATGGCAGTCTACAAATAGCCCAGTTTGTGAAGCTAATTTTCATACCGTAGCTTTCAAAAACAACACATTAGAAATTTCTTACGACGAACGGGGCTATATTTCTGAGTCTGAAGCGAGAAAAACCTTCGTTTATAATATTCTCTCAGCAGAGAAAAATTTAGTCCGTGTGCAGCTTGAAAATGAAACTCGTTTAGATAATAAGGGCAAGCCAGTAGTTTGGCATCTAAAACCACTTAGAAATGATAAGTATTGCTGGGGTAGAGATGACTGGCCTGATCTTGCTTGTACAGCTTCCCGTTATAAATGCACAGTAAAATAAATAAGAAGTAAGTTTGCAGAAGTCAGAAAATTAAAGCTTTCAGCCTATAAATTCATAGATCTTTGAGTCTATTCCCAAAGCGCTGTGCTGTACGTGGTATCTCAACGAGAGAAGCGTTTTAATTATCCCACGCTAATCATTTCAACTCGCTCAAAAAGTCCGTATAATCCACGCCGAACTTTTTACTATGAAACATGGCTTACTAAAGCCTGTATGAGCAGAGCAAATGAATCAAACTGATACTAGAAAAGAAACTCTTGAATTTAATAAACTTCAAAAGCGTCTAAGAAGGCATGTTGGTACCGCGATTACTGATTATAACATGATCGAAGACGGTGATGTTGTTATGGCATGTATCAGTGGTGGTAAAGATTCTTTTGCAATGCTAGATATTTTGCTTAATTTACAAAAAGCAGCGCCGATTAAATTTGAAGTTATTGCGGTAAACCTTGATCAGAAGCAGCCTGGTTTTCCTGAGCACATTTTGCCTGATTACTTTGAGACGCTAAATATTCCGTATTACATCGTTGATAAAGATACTTACTCAGTAGTAAAAGAAAAAGTACCAGAGGGCAAAACAACCTGTGGTCTGTGTTCACGACTTCGTCGCGGCACACTTTATTCATTTGCAGAAAAAATTGGTGCAACCAAACTAGCACTTGGTCATCACATGGATGATATCGTTGAGACAATGTTCTTAAATATGTTCCATGGTTCACGACTAAAAGCGATGCCACCAAAATTGCGCTCTGATGATGAACGTAACGTGGTCATTCGTCCGTTGTCATATTGCCGTGAAAAAGATTTAATTAAATACGCCGAGCACAAAGACTTCCCGATCATTCCTTGTAATTTATGTGGCTCACAAGAAAACCTGCAGCGTCAATCAATCAAAGCGATGCTGACAGAGTGGGATAAAAAAACTCCAGGTCGTGTTGAGAGTATCTTTAAGTCTTTACAAAATGTTAGCCCAAGCCAGCTTGCAGACAGAAACTTATTTGATTTTGAAAATTTACCACTTGATAGAGAAGGCAATCGTGAAAGCTATGACTTTAGCGAGGCGGTGGTCTCATCAACAAACATTGATGAATCATTATTTATTGATGTAACAAATATATAAAACTCTTAAACTGTATATATAAAAAAGCCCCAAACAGGGGCTTTTTTAATGCATATTTAAAAGGTTATTTAGCAAGTGGGCTCACATAGCCGTCTGGTTTTAGTGCTAAAACATCGCAGTCAAGGCTATCAATAACATGCTCTGCTGTGTTACCGACAAGCGCTGCACTTAAGCCAGTACGTCCAACTGTACCTATCACTACTAATTCGCTGTTGAGGCGTGCAGCCACATCAGGAATAACATCTTCAGGTAAACCCTCTTCAATGTGGCAATGAGCTTTATCAATATCAAAGCCTTCAGCTAATGAAAGCGTTGATTCAAAGTGATGTTTTTTAACTGATTCGTTGTAAACACCTGGGTTAAACTCAGGAATTTCAATCGCGATATTAACCGGCGTTGCTGGGTAGGCATTTACTAAGTTAAGGGTGGCGTTGGCCAAGTCACAAATGAAGCGAGCGTCATTAATAATACGCTTGTTAAGTTCAAGGTGTTGTTCATTCTCACTCACTGCGTTTACAGCAGCTAAAATATTGCCTTTTGCTGGCCACTCTTTCTCTTTAACAAGTAAAACTGGTGCAGGGCACTTACGAATAAGATGCCAGTCAGTAGGAGTGAAGATAACCGATTTAAGTGTATCGTGTTGATGGGTGCCTTTAACAACAAGATCAAAGCCATCATTGATCACGGTATTGATAATAGCTTCGTACGGACGGTTATGCCAAACCACACAGCTATCAATAGTAAGATCAGGATAAAGGGCAATCTGCTCGTTTAACCATTCTTGGCGGTCTTTTATTACGGCTTCGCGCATTGCTTCACGCTCATCAGCAGAAAGCATTGTGGTCATTTCATAAGAGAAGTCGTAGATACTGAGGAAAGCGGTGATGGTCGCGCCAGATTTTTTGGCTAGATCAATTGAGCGGCTTAAACTATGTTGCTGCTCTTTGGTTGGGTCTATAACTGCTAAAATTCGTTTAATTGCGTCCATGTGCTGCTCCTTAACTGTTCCGCAAAAAGTAGTACTTTGAGTGTAACCTAAATTTAGAACAGTTAAAGGGGCAAACAATATAAAGTTGCGTTAAATCAAACTCTATTTACATTTAATCGCTGCTGTTGCTGCAAGCGCTTGCTGGTCCAAAATGGTGATAAATTTGCCTTCAACTTTAATAAAGCCCGCTTTTTGGAAGCGGCTTAAAAGGCGGCTAATTGTTTCAACAGTAAGGCCTAAATAATTACCGATTTCACCACGTGTCATGGTTAAACGGAATTCTTTACGTGAGAAACCACGTTCACCAAAACGCTCTGCAAGATTATAAATAAAACTTGCTAGACGCTCTTCAGCTGACTTTTTATTGAGTAACAATAACATTTCTTGGTCGTAGTTAATCTCATTACTCATTAAACGCATAATTTGTTGGCGTAGCTTAGGTAATTTACCTGCTAATTCGTCTAGAGTATCGAATGGAATTTCACATACCATTGAAGTTTCAAGGGCTTGCGAAAAGCTTTGATGAGCCATTTTGTTGATTGCATCGAAACCGACTAAATCACCAGCCAAGTGAAAGCCAGTAATTTGTTCATCACCTTGTTCAGACAAAGTATAAGACTTAAACGAGCCAGAGCGTACCGCATAAATAGCATTTAAGCTTTCGCCAGACTCAAATAAATAATCACCTTTGTGTAGAGGCTTTTTACGTTCGATGATTTCATCGAGACGATCCATTTCTTGACCGTTTAATGAAAATGGCAAACATAGCTGGCTGATACTGCAATTATTACAGCTAATTGTGCATAAGCCTTTTGACTTGTTTTGTGAGAAGTCCATACATCAAATCCATTCAAATAGGTTAACAACTTTAGGTTAATGAACTAACTTATCGGTTGCTATAATTAATAAGTATATACCGTACCATATTATTACGCTGCCTAGAATAACCCTTATCCAAACATGGTTAAAAAGAGTATTTATTTTTTGACTAACAAGACCAACACTGATCATTGCTGGAAAAGTTCCCAAAGCAAAAAATAACATTACGCCTGCACCGTGAAGAGCTGATGGGCTTGTGAGTGCCCAGGTTAACGCAGAATAAACTAGGCCACAGGGTAACCAACCCCACAAAGCGCCATAAAGCAAGGCTTTAGGGGTTGTATCGACCGGTAATAAAAAACGATTGAGTTTAGCTAAATGCTGCCATATGAGCGCCTTGCCTAGTTTTTCTAGCCACTGTAGGGTTGCCGCTAAGCGCATTATGTAAACCCCAACTAGTAGCATAAAAATACCACTCAAAAAAGACAAAGCTACCGATATACTGGTATTTTGCGCCGCGAAGCGACTACTAATTCCAGCTACGAGTGCACCGGCCAGCATATAACTGAGTGCTCGGCCTAGGTTGTATGCAACCGAAAAGCTTACTGCTCGATTTTTGTTGGCAGCAAGTTGTAAACTACTGGCAATGCCGCCACACATAGCTAGGCAGTGACCACTGCCTAACAAGCCCATTATAAATGCACTAATAAACAGCGGATCAATCATTACTTTTGTTATGCTGCTCTTTATCGTCTTCGAACAGAATACTGTGACCCTGTTTATTTAAATCAGAAAACTGCTCGCTTTTTACAGCCCAAAAGAATACCCCGATTGCAATTAGCACAAATAAAATGGCAATTGGGATAAGCATATAGATGATACTCATAGTTTTAATAACCTTAATGAGTTGGTAATAACCAAAATGGAGCTTGCAGACATACCGATGACGGCCATCCAAGGAGCTACGAGCCCAAGGGCTGCCAATGGTAAGATCGAACCATTGTAAATAAGTGATAATGCCAAGTTTTGCTTAACAATACGGCGCGTCTTTTTCGAGACAGTAAGCAAATGTTCTATAGCCGTTAGATCACTATTGAGTAATACCACATCGGCACTATTTTTGGAAATATCAGCGCCTGTTTCCATTGCAATAGATAAATGGGCACTGGCAAATACTGGGCTGTCATTCACGCCATCACCCACCATAGCAACAATGGCACCTTTACTGGCAAGTGCTTCGACATGGGTTTGTTTATCACGAGGGCTACATGCAGCATGCACGGTATCTAAATTTAGCTGTTTTGCAATTCGCTCACCACTGTTAGAGGCATCGCCCGTTAACATATGGCACTTAATTTGTTGCGAATGAAGTGTAGTAATCAATTTTTCTGCGTTATTACGTAGGCTGTCGGCTAAGTAAAAGCGAGCAATGACTTGTTTATCGATATATAAGGTTGCTTGCGCATCTGCTTTTTCGGTATCAAACCAACCGCTTTTACCTATCGCAAGGTGCTGATCATTGAGTAAAGCGGTAATGCCTTTACCCGGTTCGATAGTCACATTTTCAATAGGGTTCACTGTGTCGTTGAAACCAGCGAATGCATTAGCAATAGGGTGCTCAGAGAAACTTTCAAGTTGCGCTGCTAAGCGTAATGCATCAGCTTCACTGTATTGGGTGTTAACTAGTTCAACGCGTTCAATGGTAAAGCGACCTTGCGTTAAAGTACCTGTTTTATCAAAAGCGATATCTGTTAATTGTGGTAGCGTTTCTAACACATGGGCTTGTTTAATTAAAATTCCACGTTTTGTCAGGCTGGCTACAGCGCACGTGAGAGCGGTTGGAATTGCTAAGCTAAGCGCACAAGGGCAGGTTGCAACAAGTACAGAAATAGTAACCCAAAAGGCATGCTCGGGGTCTATTTGATACCAACCAATTGCTGTTATTGAGGCAAACACTAATAAACAGGCAACAAACCACTGCGCTACTTTATCTGTTATCTCAACTAATCGCGGGCGCTTGGTTAACGCTGTGTGTTGTAACTTAATAATTTGATTAAGCAGGGTATTTTGACCGATTTTGTTGATCTCAATACTGATCACACCATCATGGTTAATCGTTCCTGCGTAAACTTGATGGCTGACAAACTTATTAACGGGTTGATGCTCGCCAGTCATCATGGCTTCATCAACGGTTGTTTGACCTTTTGTAACAATACCATCAGCAGGAATGGTTTCACCTGCTTTGATCAACACAACATCACCCAGTTTTAGTTTTTTAGCTGCAATAATCGATTCTTGATTATTATCATCAATAATACGAGCTGTGAGCGGCAGTAACTTTTGCAAGTTAGCGGTAAATTCGCTGGCCTTTAAACGGGCTCTAAATTCTAAATATTTACCTAATAATAATAAAAAGGTAAACATACAGATAGATTCGAAATAAACTTCGCCAACCGACATTAATGTGGCATAACAGCTTGCCCCATAAGCACCAAAAATCGCTAATGAGACGGGTAAATCCATATTAAGCTGTTTGGCTTTTAAACCATTAATAGCATTGGTTAAGAATGGCAGGGCACTGTAAAGAATTACTGGAGATGCAAGTACTAAGCTTATCCAGCGAAAATATTGCTCGAAGTTCTCTTCCATGCCAGAGAACATGCCAAAATACATAGCGAAAGCAAACATCATTACTTGCATGGTCATCAGACCGGCAACCCCTAAACGGCGGATATAAGCTTTTGCGGCTTGTTGTTTTTGGCTCGCTTCAAGGTCTGCCTGAAACGGGTAGGCTTTATAGCCGATTTCATGTAATGAGGTGATAATTTGGCTAAGCGGTGTAACCGATTTATCCCATTGGATCATGGCACGGTTGGTCGAAGTATTTACATCAACACGTTTGATTGCTTTTAAGTTAAGTAGTTGTTTTTCGATTAACCAAGCACAGGCAGCACAGGTGATGCCTTCAACCGTTAATAGTACTTCTGATAAATCATTAGTGGCTGAAATAAACTCGTCTTGAATATCTTCGTTATCGTAACTTTTAATCAACTCGAGTTGCTCTGGAACAAGCTGTTCAACTTTACCAGAGCGAACAGTTCTAAATTTATAATAATCGGTCATGCCTTGGGCGACGATATTCTCAGCAACCGTTTGGCAACCAATACAACACATAGGTTGTGCCTTACCGTCTATTTCGACAGTCGCATTAAAGCCTTTTGGCACACTTTCAAGACAATGAAAGCAATTATCGGACATTAGAGTTTACTACTTATATTCAGGGCTAATCGAAATCGTTTTATCAGTTGGTAAAATGACATCTTCTTTAAGTTTCCAACTGTTATCGATTGGTTCAATAAACACTGTGTATGCACCGTCAACATGGGTGTCGAGTAGGGCAGTAAAATCGCCATGGGCGTTTTTCATTAAGCTTACATCAAAGTCATTGGCTTTAATGGTGCGATGATAAAAAGACATTTTTAAAGAGTGAACATTGCTTGCATCACCCTTGGTGAAAGTGAATGTTACTTTGTCGTCTGCAACATTTAAATCGCCATGTAAGTAAAGTGCTTTTGCTTTATTAAATTTGCTGAGTTCAAGGTTAATTGCCTTGCCTTTTTTATAATAATCGTCAACAACCATATCTGGGCCGTTGCCAATTGCCATATAAATAAGACCAGCACAGCCGATGATAGCTGCAAGAGGAAAAGAGATTAAAAACCATGGCCAAAAGTTTTTATACCAAGGAGTGGGTTTCATAGTACTTATACCTTTAAAAACGTTGTACGCATTTTATCGGATTTAAAAGCAAAAGACTAAAAAAAAGCCTCCAGATGGAGGCTTTTTTGATCTTAATTAATCTATTGAATTAAAAGATTAATTGTTTATACATTTTATTAACCGCGTGGTTATTTATCTTGCGATAAGCTGTAAACGTACGCTGTTAATAAGTGAACTTTATCTTCACCTAAAATGTCTTTCCATGCTGGCATTACACCGGCGCGGCCATTGATTAGTGTTTCTTCAACAGCACGTTTAGAACCACCGTATAACCAGATGTTATCTGTTAGGTTAGGTGCACCAAATGGTAAATTGTGTGCAACTGAACCTTTACCGTCAGCACCGTGACACGCAGCACACATTGCAAACTTAGCAGCACCTGCAGCAGCGTCTTTTTGGTTAACAGTACGGCCAGAAAGGCTAAGTACGTGAGCAGTCATTTCTTTAATGCCTTGCTCGCCAAGCGCATCACCCCAAGGTGGCATCGCAGCAACACGACCGTAAAGAAGTGTTTCTTTGATCTTGTCTGGTGAACCGCCGTATAACCAATCGTTATCTGTTAGGTTAGGGAAGCCTTGACCACCACGTGCATCTGAACCATGACATTGTGCACAGTTTTGAGAGAATAAACGTTGACCAATCTCAAGCGCTTTTTCGTCTTTAACTAGTGTTTCGATATCTTGTTTTGCGAATGACTCAAAGATTGGGCCAAAACGCTCATCAGCAGCGATAAATTCTTGGTCTAATTGAACGTTCTCACCGTTAGCTAATGCTTGTTCAGTCGCTTCTTTAGACTCAGCTAAAGAGGTAATACCTTGGTTAGAACTTGTCCATTTACCTAAACCTTCCCAGTTACCTAAACCTGGGTAAGCAGCAAGGTAGTATACAGACCAAATAAATGTCGCGAAGAACATATAAGTCCACCATTTTGGTAGTGGGTTGTTAAGTTCTTCAATGCCGTCAAATTCGTGACCACAGCTTTCGCCTTCTTTCACACCTGCGTAGTTTTTTAAGTTCCACAGAAGTAGGCCGAAGATGATAGCAAGACACGCTAGGGTTAATACAATAACCCATATACTCCAAAAGCTAGTCATTTCTCAGACTCCTTTTCCTCATTAGAGATTGTGTTGTTGTGTTTTTTTTCATCTTCAAATATGGCATTAGCAGCATCGTCAAAACGGCGTTTGCTACGCTTGCTGTATGCCCATACAACAATCACAATAAACAGTACTAAAATTACCAGAGTCAAAATGCCTCTGTATGTTCCGTAATCCATAATAATTACTTCAAGTGTGTGCCAAGCTGTTGTAAGTAAGCGATTAGAGCTTGCATTTCAGTTGCACCTTGACCACCGTTCATGGCTTCGATTTTCGCAATGTCAGCTTGTAGCTCTTCGTCACTTCCGTAACCTTTACCGTCGTAACGGTCGCTCGCTTTATCAATTCCGAAGCTATCACGGAATATTTGAAGCTTTTTAAGTGTATGGGTCGTATCGACTCTGTTTTCGTCTAACCAAGGAAACGCTGGCATGTTTGACTCAGGAACCACAGCACGTGGATCCATTAAGTGAGCATGGTGCCAATCGTCTGAGTAACGCTCACCAACACGCGCTAAGTCAGGACCAGTACGCTTAGAACCCCATTGGAATGGGTGATCCCATACTGACTCACCAGCTACAGAGTAGTGACCGTAACGCTCAACCTCGTCACGGAAAGGACGAATCATTTGTGAGTGACAGTTGTAACAACCTTCACGCACGTAGATATCACGGCCTTCCATTTCTAACGCTGTAAGAGGGCGTAAGCCATCAACAGGTTTAGTCGTATCGTCTTGGAACATGAGTGGAGTAATCTCAACTAATGCACCAAAGCTGATTGCAAAGACAGTCAAGATAGCCATTAGGCCAACGTTCTTTTCGACTATTTCGTGTTTGTTTTGTGAATTATTATTGCTCATCGTGCTACTCCATTATGCCAATTGTGCGTCAGCGTCTAGTTGAAGCGAATCTTTCTTCGCTGCAATAGTACGATAAACGTTGTAAGCCATAATTAGCATACCTGTTACGATGAATACACCGCCTAGGAAACGCATGATATAGAACGGATACGAAGCTTCTAATGACTGTACAAAGCTGTACATTAACGTACCGTCTGAGTTTACTGCACGCCACATTAGACCTTGCATTACACCAGAGATCCACATTGCTACGATGTATAGAACAACACCCACAGTGTGTAACCAGAAGTGCGTGTTAACTAGTTTAACACTGTACATACGGCCTTGTGAGAATAGTGCAGGGATTAGGTGATAGATAGCACCGATAGAGATCATTGCTACCCAACCTAGTGCACCTGAGTGTACGTGACCTACAGTCCAGTCAGTGTAGTGAGAAAGCGCATTAACTGACTTAATAGCCATCATTGGGCCTTCGAACGTAGACATACCGTAGAAAGATAGAGAAACAACTAAGAAACGAAGTACTGGGTCAGTACGTAGTTTATGCCATGCACCTGATAACGTCATGATACCGTTGATCATACCACCCCAAGATGGAACGAATAGGATAACTGACATAACCATACCTAAGCTTTGCGTCCAGTCTGGAAGCGCAGTGTAATGTAGGTGGTGAGGACCTGCCCAGATGTATAAAGAAACAAGAGCCCAGAAGTGAACAACCGATAAACGGTAAGAATAAACAGGGCGGCCTGCTTGTTTTGGTACGAAATAGTACATCATACCTAAGAAACCAGCAGTTAATAAGAAACCAACAGCGTTGTGACCGTACCACCACTGAACCATTGCATCTACAGCACCTGCGTAGATAGAGTATGATTTAGTTAGTGAAACTGGAATTGCCATGCTGTTTACAATGTGTAAAACGGCAACAGTAATGATGAAACCAGCGTAGAACCAGTTCGCAACATAGATGTGCGATACTTTACGCTTGATTAACGTACCAAAGAATACAACTGCGTAAGTTACCCAAACAACGGCGATAAGAATATCGATTGGCCATTCAAGTTCTGCGTATTCTTTTGAGCTTGTGATACCTAATGGTAAGGTAATCGCTGCTAGTACGATAACAAGTTGCCAACCCCAGAAGGTGAAGGCTGCTAATTTATCTGAGAAAAGGCGCGTTTGACATGTACGTTGTACGACGTAATAAGACGTCGCAAAAAGTGCACTTGTACCAAATGCGAAAATTACTGCGTTCGTGTGTAACGGACGTAGTCGAGAGTAAGTTAACCATGGTGTATCAAAGTTAAGTGCTGGCCAAGCTAATTGGGCAGCAATCAGAACCCCAACACTCATGCCAACGATGCCCCAAATCACTGTCATAATAGCGAATTGGCGTACAACTTTATAATTGTACTCAGTTTGTGATGCTACTGTTTGGCTCATTTTCTGGCTTCCGCTGCAATAAATGCGTTTTAGAAATGAATTACCCACTTTTATTCAAAGTGGGGCCTACTATTACTTCACAAGCGTGTTACCTAAAGCCAACTTAGCGGTGCTAGCTTCAGAAAACAAACTCGAGAAACCCTTATTTTTGCGATGGAAATGATAAAATTTTTGACCTTAAAAAGATAGGTCAATTGCATAAAATTATGACATCAATCAAATTTTAGCGATTTGTTGGTTATTTTTTGTCAGAGATTGTATTTTTATTGACTTATTATTAGGTGCCTGTTGTCTTTTTTGGGCATTGTAATTAGTATCTGACTTTATTTTATACAGGCAAATAGAGTGCGAATAAGCTTATTTCCCGTGTTCCTTTTTAGTCTTTTTTTAGCTGCATGTGATAGCCAAAGTATAGATAAGGGCAGCACAAGTACAAGTTGTCAGAACAATAGTCATTGCAATTACCCTAATAATGTAGAAGTTTGGCTAAGTAACCCAGATATCAGTCCAGAAACACCGTTTACGATTAACCTAAAGTTACCAAAGGAGGCTAAAAACCTTTCAGCAAAACTTGAAGGTGTCACCATGTATATGGGTTTTATTCCACTGCAGTTTAAACAGACAGGGCAAGTTTGGGTTGCTGATACTATGGTTGGCGCATGCTCTGAACCTGTTATGACTTGGAAAATGATGCTCACTTATACTTCTGGCGATAATCAACCTCAAACCTTGCTTTATTATTTCGATTCACTGCAAACTCGATAACATCTTCCTTCATTATTGTTGATCGCAGTTTTTAATTATCTAAAAGCTGTGATTAGCGCAATTTCTGCTTCACCTTTTTTTACTTGATGTTCTTTATTAGTCGTATTTTTATACGGTATTACAAACTGACGGAACAAAAACAAAAAATCATCCTCTAATACACTGTTTAACAGACTAACTTTGTCTATTTAGTTAATTTAAGTGAATAACTATGGTTAGCAGTCTTACCAAGCTTTTACGGTTTTTATAACGTTGTGTGATCAACTTGTAAAAATTTCATTTGTAGCATTAATTGGGCTCTGATTACACTTGATTACAAAGTGCGTGCAATTGATTTCAATCGTGTTTTTTTTGCTACTTAATAATGTTATTTTCCTGAAGTATAAGTGTTTTTTTCTATTAACATTGATACATCGTGAAACCTTATTACCTAAAGTTGGTACGCCATTTTTGGGTTGTTTTTTATTTGGCCTCTCATTCAGTTTTCGTTCAGTTAACTGCGCCTAAGTTGCCCTCCGCTGACTCGTGATTCTAATAATAACGAGCGCTACCTGACTAAAGGTAAATTTCCAACAAGTAGGGTTTTCACATGAAAAAATCAATTCTTGGTTTAGCTGTTGTTTCAGCAATCCCAATGTTCTCAAGCATGCAAGTTTTAGCTGCTGATGATGCAGCAGAGTCTATTGAAAAAATTCAAGTTACAGGTTCTCGCATTAAGCGTACCGATATGGAGACGTCTAGTCCTGTAACTTTAATCGGCGCAGATGACATCAAAGCAATGGGTGCATCAAGCATCGATGGCGTTCTACAAAAAATGACTGCAGCAAGTGGTGCGATGACTAACCCTGCTGTTAACAATGGTTCAGGCGGTAACGCACGTGTTGACCTACGTGGTTTAGGCGCGCAACGTACTTTAGTACTAGTAAATGGTCGTCGTATGATCAACTCTGGTACTGGCGCAGCATCTACTGTTGACTTAAACACAATCCCAGTATCAATGATCAAGCAAGTTGAAGTACTAAAAGACGGCGCATCTGCTGTATATGGTACTGACGCGGTAGCTGGTGTTGTTAACATTATCTTAAAAGACGACTTCGAAGGTCTAGACATGAACCTTAACGGTGCTATCACTGGTGAAGGCGATGCAGACGAAACGTCTTTCGATATCACAATGGGTTCAAGCTTTGACCGTGGTAACGTTGTAATTGGTTTACAATACACAGACCGTGGCGACGCTTCTCAAGCAGACCGTGACTTCTCTGATTGTCCAATCGAAGAAGATTACGAAAACGCTAGCTTCTACTGTGGTGGATCTTCTTACACACCTTTCGGCCACGTTTGGGCTGAAAATGCAGACCTTCAAGGTCAAGCAGATGGTGAATGGCACGATTACACTGCTGCTGGAGATGCATATAACTATTCAGCAACAAGCTACCTTTACACGCCAATGCGCCGTTTAAACCTTACAGGTATCGGCCACTTTGACGTAACTGATGAAACGCGTTTAGTTTCTGAGTTCACTTACTCTAAGCGTTGGTCAACTCAACAAATGGCTCCACAGCCTGTATGGTTCGACTTCACGTACGATGCAGCAACTATGGGTGATTCACTTCTTTCTCACGGTGTAGCTGACGGTGAAGACATCTCTTACGGTCGTCGTATGACAGATGTAGGCCCTCGAGGTTACGAGCAAGTTGTTGATACTGTTCGTGCCGTAATCGGTCTTGATGGTGCATTTGACAACGGTTGGGGATGGGATACTTCAGTAGTATTCGGTCGTAACGACTCAGTTGACCGCGCAACTAACCTACTTAACATGGGTTCAATCCAAGATGCAATTGAAGAGGGTAATTTCAACCCACTTAACCAAGCAGATTGGTCAGGTAGCAACCTTGCACAGTACAACTACACTGAAAACAACTCAGGTGGTAGCCAATTATTAGTTCTTTCTGCTGGCCTTAACGGTGAAGTAATGGAACTTCCTGCAGGTTACGTTGGTTTCGCAGCAGGTATCGAGCGTCGTGAAGAAAAAGCATGGTACGTTCCAGATTCACTAACTTCACAAGGTCTTGCAAATGACCCACGTGTTGAACCAACTGGTGGTCGTTTTGACGTAAACGAAGCTTACGTAGAATTCGCTGTTCCACTTCTAGCTGACGCACCATTTGCACAAATGGTTGATTTAAGCGCTGCTGTTCGTGCATTTGACTACAGCACATTTGGTTCTGATGAGACTTGGAAACTAGGTCTAACTTGGCGTGTAAACGACGAACTAATGCTACGTGCTGTTCGTTCAACTGCATTCCGTGCTCCTACAGTTTCTGAGCTTTACCAAGGTAAATCACCTTCATTCGAACAAGTTAACTTCCCTGGTGCACAAGACCAAGCTGAAGTAACTGTTGGTGGTAACGACCAATTAACGCCAGAGCTTGCTGATACAGTAACTGCTGGTTTCGTATACGCTCCAGAATGGTTCGACGGTTTCTCAATGACTGTTGACTACTACGAAATCGAAATTGAAAACTCAATTTCAAGCGTAAACAACCAGTACATCGTTGAAAACTGTCTTGATGCTTCTACTGGCGCATACAAGAACCAAGATACTGCACTATGTCAGTCTTCTGCAATCAACTTCAACCAAAGCACTGGCCGTATTAGCTTCAACAACCAATTACAAAACATTGGTAATGAATCTACTAAAGGTTACGACGTAAACTTCAAGTACGCATTTGAAGCTGCAGGTCTTAACTGGCGCACAGGTCTTGATGTAACTATCCTTGATGAGTACATCGTTGATTCAGGCACAAGCACAATCGATTACACAGGTCTTGTAACTTCAGGTATCGGTAGCTACGCAAAAGTTAAGTCTAACTTCACTCTTAACGCGTCTGGCGACAACTGGGATGCACAATACCAAGCACGTATGATCGACGGCCTAGACAGCTACGCATGTCTTGCTGACGACAGCGAGTGTCTAGTACCAAGCGTTGGTACTGTTGTATACCACGACATCAGTGGTTCATACATCCTGAACGACACAGTGTCATTCTCTGCAGGTGTTAACAACTTATTCGATAAGCAAGCACCTTACTACTCAGGTAACAATGACTCAAACACTGACCCGTACACATACGATGTACTAGGTCGTCGTTTCTTCGCTGGTATGAACATCAAGTTCTAATCTAGTTTGAAATGATTACTAAGGCCCCGTTTTTACTGGGCCTTTTTTATTGTCTGAAAGCCTATCAACGCGTAAACTAAGGGAGCATTATTAAAAAACGAGGTGATATTGCTTAAACAAGACGAAAACTTATCTTTTATTATTGAGCCTGAGCTTAAACCACGCACAGAGCAACGACTCGACCTGTATTTCTCCATTCCGAATGAAATGAGTGTAAATCCACAAACACTGAGCGAAGAATCATTCTTTAACAACAATTTTAAATCGCACCTTGCTTATAACGCTAACAACATTCACTTACCCTTAGTAAGAAGCCGCTTTGTTAGTAAAAACAAAGGTGAACAGCAAGATTATCGGCAAAACTTAAACTTATATTGTTATCAAGTTCGACTCGCGCTGAATGCAGATATCAAAGACACCCTAAAACACCAAGAAGCCGATGAGTTTTACCCTGCAGCCATTGAGTTGTGCGAGCAAACCAAAGGCTTGTTGAAAAAGCTAAGACGCTATACCCCCGATGATGAAAAGCTGCTGCCATTTTATAAAAACGCCGATAACTACTTAAGTTGGCATGTAGAGCAGTCATTTTTGAAACTATTGGATGAAGGGCCGCGCAGTAGTGATTTTGCAAAAGAGCGCAGTGATTTATTAGAGTTCTGCAAAGCTGAAAACAGTTATCGTGATGAGCAAGAATATAATTCGCAATCAACACTCGAAGATGCCAACCGTATCACTAATAAAATGCGCCTGTTACAACGTTTAATTGAACATGGGGTGGTACTTAATCGCACTACACGGCATTTAAACAGTTATTTAAAGCGCATGGTTAAGGGTACAGTGACCGCAGTGATCATGGCCTTTGTGATGTTGGTTGTGTTAAATGCTCGCTCAAATTTTACCGAAGTAACAGCAACCTTGATTTTGATCTTGGGTGTTATTTATGGTCTTCGTGAAATATTTAAAGAAGACATCACACGCGTGATCTGGCGAGCTATCGTAAGAGGGCGACCAAAATGGCGGTTTCAGTTTAAAAACAGCATAACCAAAGACAAAATTGCCAGCCAATACATTTGGCTTGAATACACCAGTTTTAAACGCCTGCCTAAAGCGGTAAGAAGAATTTTTTCAAAGCGCCGACATCAAAATAAACAGGCTGCTCAGTGGCTGCATTTTGCAAGCGAAACACAAGTTAACGCGAAAGAGTTTTTACCAGGCTACGATACCTTGCAACAAACCATGCAATTTAGCTTGGCACCGTTTGCTCGCTACTTAAAGCGGGGGGAAGGTAAGCTCTATCATCTTGATAGTAATAAAATCTCTAAGAAAGCCGTAGAGAGGCGTTATCAGTTAAATGTGGTACTAGTATTTACACAAAGCGAAGGTGAAATTTTGTATCAGCGTTACAAGATTACTCTAAATCGCAGCAAAATTGTTAATATTGAGCGCATTTACTCGCAAACTGATATTCTTAAAGATGAAAGATGAAAGATGAAAGATGAAAGATGAAAGGGTGGCCTTGGCCACCCTTTTCGGTTTATTTAGCGTCTAAACCTGTTTTGCTGTAAAGCGACACTTTGTCTGATACTAGGGTAATTTCGATATTTTTATCTTTGTTACCCCAAATACAGTTAGTGTGTAATGTCTTTTCTTCACACTTATCCGCTGAACCTAAGATAGCTTCAACCTCAGTTTTATCCATGCCAATTTTAATTTTTTCGTAGTTCTCTAAATTTACTTTTGAGCAACCCGCTAAAGTAAGTGTTGCAGCCGCTGCTGCAATTGCCATATATTTTTTCATAATTGTATCCATTAATGGTTGTAGCGTCTTATTTGCACGATCATACCCATACGTGGGTGATCAAAATAATGTATCTCGTTACTTATCACACGTTTAAATTGTGAAAAACGTGCTTTTTCGTAATCACCGTTTTCTAGGCGCTGACTAATATCAAAATCTGCGTTTATAAATAGGTAGTGACGAACATAAATTTTCATTAAACCATCAAATTCCCACTTTGGCACATTTTGCAACTGGTCGGGAATATAGCGCTCAGTAGGGCCCACTAGGCTTATAAAGTCGTTATTTTCATTCTCTACTGGGGTTGAGTGTTTTGCTAAGTGTTCACCGGAAAATAAACGGATACTGGGTGCGTTTCTTTCACTCATTTCAGGAAAACGCCACCCAGTGTGCAAAATAGGGGTTAAGCCTTTTCTATCAAGCTGATTTTTTTGCTCAACAAATTGTAATTGTTCTGGCGCCATTAAGTAAATGTCGTCAGTGTCTTCACGGGGCTCAACAACGGGTGTAACAGGCAGTTGATTATAGCTTGCTAAAAAATCAACACTGTCGTCACATACATTAGAGTGAGGGTTGCTATTCACTAAAGAATCGGTAAACGAATTTGAGCGAAAGCGGCTATCACCTTCAATACACGCTTGCTTCGCTTGTGCTGTGTATGCAGGAGATAATAAATCTTTGCTACGCTTTGCCTTGATCTCATCGTGTTTTAAACTGAAATCTTCCTGTAAATAAGGGGCTGGGCGCTGTTTATAAATAAGAACTTCTATTTCGAACCAACGTGCTGCAAATGACGAGCTTGTATAAAAGCAACAAAGCAGTAGTAAACTATTTCTAAACAACATTAATGGCTAACCTTTTTTTCGAAATCTGCAATCATTGCAGTGACCATTTTTAAGCGTTCGCGAGCGTTGGCTTCGCTAATTGCAAAGCGCAGTTTGTTTGCGCCATCCATTTTATACACCTGCGGTGCACTTTGTATCAAACCTATAATGAAGCTAGGGTTAACCTTTGTATGCTGGCTAAACTCAAAATAACCGCCTTTCGGGTTTGCTTCAATCTTCTTAATGCCAATATTACTTGCTTGCAGTTTTAATTGCTGCAAGCTGAATAGGTTTTTCGTGGCGTCAGGTAGTAGACCAAAACGGTCAATCAGCTCTACCTGTAACTCGTCCATATCATTGAGGTTAGCACAGCTTGCAATGCGTTTATAGATTCCTAAACGTACGTTTACATCATGAATATAATCATCAGGTAATAACGCTGGCAGCTTTAAGTCAACTTCAGTTTGTTGACCGAGTAGGTTCTCAAGGGTTGGCTCTTTACCTTCTTTGAGGGAGTTAACCGCTTGCTCAAGCATTTCCATATACAAACTAAAACCAATGGTTTGCATTTGACCTGATTGATCATCACCAAGCAGCTCACCGGCACCACGAATTTCTAAGTCATGGGTTGCGAGCGCAAAACCTGCACCCAAGTCTTCCAGTGATTCAATCGCTTCAAGGCGTTTAACCGCATCTTTACTCAGTGATTTAGGGTTACCAGTCAGTAGGTAGGCATACGCTTGGTGATGGCTTCGGCCTACACGACCACGCAACTGATGAAGCTGTGCCAGACCCAGCTTATCTGCTCTATCCATAATAATGGTGTTGGCAGTGGGTACATCGATACCGGTTTCGATAATAGTGGTACACACAATCACGTTATATTTTTGGTGATAAAAATCACTCATAATTTGTTCAAGCTCGCGCTCTCGCATTTGACCATGTGCCGTTGTTACGCTGGCTTCAGGTACCCATTCGCTAATTTCTTCAGCAACTCGGTCTATGGTTTCAACATTATTATGTAAGAAATACACCTGGCCACCGCGTTTAATCTCACGCAGAATTGCTTCACGAATAAGTTCAGCATCTCTTTGTCTAACAAAGGTTTTAACCGCTAAACGTTTCGCAGGCGGTGTGGCTATGATTGATAAGTCACGCATACCACTCATCGCCATGTTTAATGTACGTGGGATAGGGGTCGCTGTGAGCGTTAAAATATCGACATCGGCACGTAATGCTTTGATTTTTTCTTTTTGACGCACCCCAAAACGGTGCTCTTCGTCAACAATCAATAAGCCCAAATCTTTAAATTGAATATCTTGTTGAATAAGCTTGTGAGTACCAATCACGATATCTAATTTACCCTCAGCCATTTTATCTAGGGTGTCTTTTTGCTCTTTGGTTGAGTTAAAGCGCGATAAAACACCAACCTCAATTGGTAAATCGGCAAAGCGGTCTTTAAAGTTTTCATAATGCTGCTGTGCAAGCAGTGTGGTTGGTACAAGTACCGCAACTTGCTTGTTATCATTCACTGCCACAAAGGCTGCGCGCATTGCCACTTCGGTTTTACCAAAGCCTACGTCACCACATACTAAACGGTCCATCGCTTGCTTACTTTGCATATCACCGAGCACAGACTCAATGGCGTTGCGTTGATCGTCAGTTTCTTCAAATGGGAAGCTGTCGCTAAATTGACGATAAGCACTGCCATCAAGCTTAAATTTATTGCCAGGCTTTGCTTGGCGTTTAGCGTAAATATCTAAGAGTTCAGCAGCCACATCACGAACCTTTTCGGCGGCACGTTTTTTTGCTTTTTCCCACGCATCAGAGCCTAACTTATGAAGCGGGGCAGAGCCTTCTTCGCCACCTGAATAACGGCTCAGCATATGTAACGCAGAAACAGGCACGTATAGTTTTGCCTCATTAGCGTAAATAATCGTAACAAACTCAGTGATCACACCGGCAGCATCAATGGTTTCAAGGCCTTGGTAGCGGCCTACACCGTGATCAAGGTGCACAATTGGTTGGCCTTCGCGTAGCTCAGCAAGGTTACGAATAAGCGCATCTTGGCTGGCTTCGTATTTATGTTTACGGCGTCGACGCTGCGAAACCTTAATGCCTAGTAATTCTTGCTCTGTGATAATGGTTAAACGCGGTTTACCGTCTAGCACCACACTTTGCTCAAGTGGCGAAACAATTAGGCCAACATCACTCGAACTATTGGTAAAATCGCTAAACGATTCAAATTCTTTAAGCTTTAAACCACTAGGCTTTAATAAAGTGAGTAATGATTCGCGGCGGCCATCCGATTCAACCGAGAGCAGCACGCGGCCTTTTTGTTTTTTCTCACTAGTAACGTAGTTTATTAAACCTTGGTACGGTTCATGTAACTTATGATCAATACGAACATTTGGCAGCTCTTTACTAGCAAGGTTGGTATGACCCGCTTTGGTGCCTAGCTTGGCTTGCGATAAACGAATGCGTGCATATTTAGCAAACTCACCAAATAGTTCATTAACGCTTTGATACAGCTTTACAGGTTCAAGTAAAGGTCTGAGCGGATCAACACGGCGGTTTTCGTAGCGTACATTCACATCATGCCAAAACTGATCAGCAGCATGCTCAATATCGCCAAAATGCATAAACGTTGTATTGCTTGGTAGGTAATCGAAGATAGTTGCCAATTCATCAAAAAACAGTGGCATGTAATATTCGATACCCGCAGGCCAGGTTCCTTTAGTCACCTGCATATAAATTGAGTCTTGCTCAGAGCTTGCGCCAAATTGTTCACGATAGTTGATACGAAAACGCTCAATGTCAGCGTCGTTAGTTGGAAACTCGTGAGCAGGCAGTAACTCAATTTTGTCGACCTTTTCATCTGAGCGCTGGCTTTCAACATCAAATAAGCGAATGCTGTCGAGCTCATCATCAAAAAAGTCTAAACGAAATGGGTGCGGGCTACCCATAGGGTATAAGTCAACGATAGAGCCGCGAATCGCGTATTCACCATGCTCCATCACTTGTTGTACGTGTAAATAGCCCGCTTGTTCTAAGTTTTCACGCAGTGTGTGCGTATCTAAGGTATCGCCCACTTTAAAGTTAAGGGTTGAACCATAAATAAACGAAGCAGGGGCAGTACGCAGCATCAAGGTCGACACTGGCACGATTAATACGCTTTGTTGTTCTTTTTTTAAGGTATTTAACGTGGCTAAGCGCGCAGAAATAATATCTTGATGCGGCGAAAAATGATCGTATGGGAGTGTTTCCCAGTCAGGAAAGACCATGACTGGGTTTTCAGGCAACAGAAATTCGAGTTCAGTTTCAAGGCGTAGGGCGCTTGGCGTATCTGGGGTGACAATCACAACCAGCTCGTTGTGTTGTTTTACACCTTCTGCGATAGCGATGCTAAGCCCGCTACCGGTAAGTTGTCCCCATTGAATTTTATCTTTTTCAGATTTTACCCAAGGCAATGCTGCCCATTGCGCAAACGCCATTTACTACTCCTTTAAAACTGTTTTTTCTGCTTAGTCTCGATAAATCTTGGTTAAGTCCTGATAGTGATCGATACGACGATCACGAAGGTAAGGCCAAATTCGACGTATGTTTTCACTACGTGCTTGGTCTAATTCAACAACTAATAATTGCTCATCGCTGTTGTTCGCTTCGGCTAAGATTTCACCTTGAGGGCCCGCGATAAACGAGTTCCCCCAGAACTGAATACCTTCACTTTGACCGCTTGGATCACTTTCGTGGCCAACACGATTACAGCTGATCACCGGCACGCCGTTGGCAACTGCATGAGCGCGTTGGGAAATAACCCACGCGTCTTTTTGACGAGTTTGTTCGTCTTTTTCATCACGCGGGTCCCAACCTATGGCTGTTGGGTAAATTAAAATTTCAGCACCAGCCATTGCCATTAAGCGTGCCGCCTCTGGGAACCATTGATCCCAACACACTAATACGCCTAATTTACCGACAGAGGTTTGAATAGGCTCAAAACCTAAATCACCCGGTGTAAAATAAAACTTCTCGTAAAAACCTGGGTCATCAGGAATATGCATTTTACGGTATTTACCGGCAATGCTGCCGTCAGTTTCAAGTACCACAGCGGTATTGTGATAAAGTCCTGTAGCGCGCTTTTCGAATAATGATGACACGATCACCACATTAAGTTCTTTAGCAAGTGCACCTAAGGTGTCTGTGCTTGGGCCCGGGATTGTTTCTGCTAAATCAAAAACGTCTACATCTTCGGTTTGGCAAAAATATAAGCTACGGTGTAGCTCTTGAAGAACAATAAGCTTAGCGCCTTGGCTTGCTGCATCACGAATACCAGCAATTGATTTTGCCATATTGTCTTGAGCATTATCGGTGTTTGATTGCTGAACAAGAGCAACCTTTAAATGCGTTGGTTTAGTCATTGTTTGTTCCTGCTAAAAAGCCGCGCGGTAATTGCATTGTAATACAGTGTAAGCTGCCAAATTGGTGAATAATTGGCACACAATTAATACCCACTACAGTGTGATCTGGGTATGCTTTGGCAACCTGACCAAGCGCCAGTTGATCGTTTTCATCACCATAAATTGGTACTAACACGGTTTTATTGATAATTAAATAATTAGCGTATGTGGCAGGTAATCTGTCACCATCTTCATCGAACACTGCTTTTGGCCAAGGTAAGGCAATCAGCGTGTAGTTTTCACCCTCGGCTGTTTTAAATGATTGCAGTTGCTTTTCCATTGCATTAAGGGCTGCAAAGTGCTCATCATTTTTATCATCACACTGTACATAAACAAGCGTGTTGTTTGGTGCAAAACGTACCAGCGTATCAATATGGCTGTCGGTATCATCACCTGCAAGGTAACCATGATCAACCCAAAGAAACGACGTAGCACCCAGTTGCTCAACCAGCGTTTGTTCTATATCTGCTTTTGTGAGTTCAGGATTACGATTTGGGTTTAATAAGCACTCGCTGGTTGTGAGTAACACGCCGTGTTCATTGATCTCGACGCCACCGCCTTCAAGAACCAGTTCACTTTGCTGATAGCCATTTTTAGAATTAGCGACTTGCTTTACAAGTACTTGATTAATTTGATTATCAAGATCACTTGCAAACTTATTGCCCCAACCATTAAAAATAAAATCCATTACTTTCAATTCTGTTGCGTCATCAATATTTGCACAGGTTAATGGGCCATGGTCACGTGCCCAAGTATCGTTACACGGTGTCACCACAAAGTGAATGCGTTTAGCATCGACATCTGCATTTGAAAGTAATGCCTCAATATGTGCTTTTAGGGCATTATCATGAGCTACAATCACAACATCTTGCTGTTGGCTTATTGCTTGGCAAAGTGCTACATACACAGGCTCAACAGCGGTTAAATTTGCTGCCCAATCTGTGTCTTGATGAGGCCAAGTAAGCATAACTGCATCTTGCTCAGCCCATTCAGGTAAAAGTCTAAATTTCATGAAGGTATTAAACAAACTAAGGTGGGGCTAGTTTAGCATTTTAGCCATAGATGTCAGCTTTTTGTGCGCGATCCAGCGTGATTTTTATTTGTCTTGCTGATTGTTTTCTTGCTGACGTTTTTTTAGTTGGCGTGTTTGTGCGTGCAGGGCCGCTCTTACGACTAAATCTTGGTCAGCATCGCGAATGGCAGTAAACAATAATGTGTATTGGTATTTATCATCATCACATTTTTCAATGGCCACTAATTCGGTATAGCAATAAATAGCTGATGCTTCGTGTTGTAAGAATAATTTTGTGCGAAATGTTTGCCCTAATTCATACACATCAGCTGAGGTAAGTTTTACACCGCCACCGCCATAACTATCGCAATAGTTTGCGTTATCGTCAGGCTGCTCTGAGGCTAAGATGTGACTCATGATTAAATCAATTTTACGAGATTGCGCCTGTAAAAAGGCCGCCAGTTCTTGTGCAACATCACCTAGATTACGAAGTGGTCGTAAGCTTGTTTGCTCAAGTTCGTTTACTTCGTTGGCAAGTTTAAATAGGGCAGGGATATCCGCTTCAAGTTCAGCATTGGTTTTTGGCACAGCACTTGGTTCAACCGCATATAAATTGACACGGTTGCTCTCGTTGATTTGAAAATACTGTTCAAATTCGGCTAATTTTTGATTATTCATGCTGTACTCCACACATCTTTCCTTAATACTAGCGTTCGAAGCAGTAAATTGCTAGTAATCAAATAATCAAAAAAAAGGGCAAACTCATTGTTTGCCCTTCATTTTTTACAGGTTACCCTCTTGGGTTTTAACATGTTCTTGTTGATGATGTTCTGCTATCTCATCAGCGAGCTCTTGTCTTGAACGTTTTTCAGTTAACTTACGCGCCGTTAACCAATAAAAGAACAGCGGCACAAAGAATACAGCCAGGAATGTCGCTGCGATCATACCGCCCATGACACCGGTACCAACACTGTGACGGGCACCTGCACCTGCTCCAGAGCTAAGTACTAGAGGCACTACGCCTAAAATGAATGCAAGCGAAGTCATAATGATTGGTCGAAAACGTAACCGTGCAGCCTCAAGCGCAGCCGTACTTGCGCTCCAGCCTTGTTGATGTTTCATCAAGGCGTATTCTACAATAAGAATCGCGTTCTTACTGGCAAGACCAAGTAATGTTACCAGACCAATTTGGAAGTACACATCGTTTGTCATGCCAACAACCCAAACCGCTATAAGCGCACCAAAGGTACCAAATGGCAGGGCAAGCATCACAGACAGTGGTAGTGACCAACGCTCATACAGCGCTGCTAGAATCAAAAATACCATGATCACAGCAAGACCTAAGGCAATTCCTGTGGTGCCTGAACTGCGTTTCTCTTGGAATGCAGAGCCTGTCCACTCGTAGGTCATATTAGGTGGTAATACTGCTTGTGCAATACGTTCAACTTCAGCAATAGCTTGCCCCGAACTGTAACCCGGCGCTGCATTACCCATCAGTTTAACAGCAGGTAAGTTGTTATAGCGGTTAAGATTTTCAGGGCCACGGCTATACTCGATAGTGGTAAAGGCTGAAAGCGGCACCATAGTACCTTGGTTGTTTTTAACATAGATACGACCAATGTCATCAGGCTTCATTCTAAATTCAGCGTCAGCAGACATTAGTACTTGCCATGCGCGACCAAATTTATTGAAGTCGTTAACGTAATAAGTACCTAAGTTACCCGCAAGTGCAGTAAATGCATCATCAATTTCTACACCCATGGCGCGGGCTTGTTCACGGTCAACATCAACACGTAGCTGTGGTGCATCAGGGCGCCAAAGTGTTTGCAGACCACTGATGATAGGGCTCTTTTGTGCTTCAGCTGTCATCAACTGCATTGCATGTTGAAGTTTGTCTGGGTCGCTATCACCTTTGTTTTGAATGTAAAACTCAAAACCACCTGTGTTACCTAAACCAAAAATAGCCGGAGGATTAAAGGCAAGAACGAGCGCCTCTTTAATACCTGCTGTTTTCATGAAGAGCTCTTGCACCAGTGCCTTGGTATCAACTTCACGCTCATCCCAATGTTTTTGTGTCACGAATAAGGTTGCAGCGCTGTTTTTGTAACCACCGCCAATAAAGTCAAAACCGGTAAACGCTACCACGTTTTCGTTCGCTGGGTTTGATTGCACGGCCTCAACAACTTGCTGCGTGACTTGCTCTGTGCGCTCAAGTGATGAACCGTCAGGTAAGAAAATTGCAGAGATGTAATAACCTTGGTCTTCATCTGGCACAAGCGAACCTGGGGTGTTTTGCCAAAGGCCAATCGTTGCGGCAATCATACCTGTCATTAAGATCAGCCCTAACAGACCACGGCGCACCATAAATCCAACAGCACCAACGTAACGGCCGGTGATCTTGGTAAACATGTCGTTAAACCATAAGAAGAAGCGGGCAGTTTGCTTGTGTTCTTGTTTTAAAATAAGTACACAAAGCGCTGGCGTCATCGTTAAAGCAACGACACCCGATAAACTTACAGCAATCGAAATAGTAATAGCGAACTGGCGGAATAACTCACCGGTTAAGCCACCTAAAAACGCAATTGGCACAAACACTGAGCAAAGTACTAAAACAATTGCCACCACCGGGCCGCTTACTTCGCCCATCGCTTTAACAGCGGCTTCTCTAGCACCTAGCCCTTCTTCGTGCATGATACGCTCAACGTTTTCAAGCACCACGATGGCATCATCAACAACAATACCAATCGACAGCACCATACCGAATAAGGTGAGTGAGTTAATTGAGTAACCCAGCATATACATGCCGGCAAATGTGCCCAGTAGTGATACTGGCACTGCAAGAGTTGGAATAAGCGTGGCGCGCCAGTTTTGTAAGAATAAGTACACCACTAAGAATACTAATACCATGGCTTCAAGCAGTGTTTTTACAACTTCACGGATTGATACTTCAACAAAGCGGGTTGTGTCGTACGAGGTTAAATGTGCAAGTCCGGTAGGGAACTGGCTTTTCATTTCTTCAATAACACTGTTTACTTCTTCAGCTACATCAAGGGCATTAGCTCCGGGTTGCAAGAAGATACCTAACAGTACCGCTTCTTTACCGTTAATTGTCCCTTTGAAGTTATAATCTTTTGAGCCAAGTTCAACGCGGGCAACGTCTTTTAAGCGTAAGCTACTGCCGTCTGTGTTTGAACGAATAATGATATTTTCAAACTGCTCAGGCTCAGACAAACGCCCTTGTGCAGTCACACTGTAAACGAGCTCTTGTGGAGATTGCGTAGTAGGTGTAGCACCAATTTTACCTGCCGCGTATTGTGAGTTTTGAACACGGATTGCCCCTGCAATTTCTTCAACAGTGACACCTAATTGGCTCATTACATCAGGGCGCAGCCAAATACGCATTGCGTAATCTTTGGCACCAAAAATTTGTACACTGGTAGTGCCTGGAATACGTTTAACACGGTCTAGCACGTTCATAGTGACATAGTTTGATGTCCATAAACTTGAACGTGTTCCATCTGGTGAGTAGAAGGCATGAACTTGTAAAAAGCTAGAAGAACCTTTTTGAACCACCACACCTTGGCGGCGTGTTTCTTCAGGTAAACGCGCTTCAACCTGCTTAACACGGTTGTTTACGTTAACGGCTGCTTGGTCAACATCAGTACCAATTTCAAAAGTAACTTCGATGGTGGTTGAACCTGCACTGGTTGACGTTGATGACATATACATCATGCCTTCAACACCGGTAATGGCATTTTCAATCGGTGTCGCTACCGTTTGCTCAAGCACATCGGCAGATGCACCCGGGTAGGCTGCGGTTACTTGTACAACCGGTGGTGCTATTTCAGGATATTGCGCCACAGGTAAACTGCGCATCGCAGCAAGGCCCGCAAGCACAATAACAATAGAGATAACAAACGCAAAAATGGGTCTGTCTATAAAGTAACGAGAAAACATAAGACTCCCTGTGCTTATTCTGCGTGGCTAGGGTTAGCGGCAGGTTGGCCAACATTGACTGGCATACCCGGGAAGAAAATACGTGCCATGCCATCAACAATAACTTGGTCGCCTTCTTTTAACCCACTGCGAATTAACCAAAAATTTTGGTATTGCTCGTTTTCTGGTTTTTTGATCCATTCACCTACAGTAACAGGGGCAGGTAAAGCGACATCCATACCTTGCTCGTTTTTACTTACTACATAAACAAACTTACCGGTGCCGTTATCAAGTACTGCACGTTGCGGTACGATGAAAGCGTTTTTGCGTACTGCACCACTTAACTCAACGCGCACGAATTGGCCCGGGCGAAGTTGAAAATCAGGGTTAGGAATAATTGCCTGAAACTCACTGGTACCTGTGTTTGGATTAATACGCACATCAGAGAAGTTAACTTCACCGGTTTGTCCGTATAACGAGCCGTCTTGAAGTTTAATTTGTGTTTTCCAATGGCCTTGCTCAGGTAATGTCAGTGAGCCATTTTTAACATCTTGACGCATTTGCAGTTGTTCACGTTCAGATAAGCCAAAACGAATACGAATAGGGTCAAACTGAGTCATTTGAGTCAGTAATAAATCTGGACCAGAAACATAAGTGCCTTCAGAAACAAACTCACGTCCCATTACACCTGCAACAGGGGCTTTTACTTGCGCATATTCAAGGTTTAGTTGCGCTTCTTTTAAGGCAACTTTTGCAGCTGCTAAATCAGTTTTAGCAATATCATTGGTTGAACTAGCGTTATCGTAGTCACGTTGTGAAACGGACTTTTCGGCACGTAGTTTAGCTAATCGTTTAACATCACGATCAGCTTGAACAAGCGCTGCTTTTGCACCATCAAGTGCTGCTTGCGCACGATCAACCGCAAGTTGATAAGGTTCAAGGTCAATTGTAAACAGTGATTGGCCTTGCTCTACACGCTGACCTTCTTCAAAGTTGCGTGATTCAAGAATACCGGTAACACGGGCACGAACTTCAACTTCTTTTGAACCAGACAGCGTCGCTGGCAGCTCAATCGTAAAAGGGGCATCGTGAGTTTCCATTGTCATAGTCGCGACAGCAGCGGGGTGCATTTGACCCTGTTGTTGCTGTGGCGCTTCAGAACAACCTTGCAGTAGCAAAGGAGCAGAAACTAATAACAACGCAGATAATGATAATTTGGCAGGTGCGAAAGGCAGACGCATGTTTACTCCACAGTCCAATTGTTAAGTAGGTATGCATAAAAAATAGTCTATTAGCATGAAAGACGTCACTATGCATATTCATTTAGCGTTTAGTTTATACCCAAAAAAGAGAAAGGTACACCCTGTAGTTTACTTTTTTGTTAGGCGCAAAAAAACGCAAAGCATTTTCGCTTTGCGTTGATATAACGGTTTAACTCGTTTTTTACTGTTTCGTTAGTAAAGAGGCTAACTCTTCTAGGTTTTTAACAATGTAATCTGGTTGCTTTGCCAATGGGTAAAGCGCTTTACCGGGCCTTGCGATAAACGCTGTTTGCATACCCGCTTCTTTAGCGCCTGCCACATCCCAGCCGTGCGCAGCAACCATCAAGGCTTCGTGAGGTGCTACATTTAATTGTTCAAGCAACCACTTGTAAGCGCGCAGATCGGGCTTATACACTTTAATATCTTCAACACTGTAACGGTGAGTAAAGTAATCTGTTAAGCCAGCATGTTGGAACTGTGCTTTTACACCGTTATTTGACGAATTTGTAAAGCTAACTAGTTTATAGTCTTGCTTTAATTTCGCTAAAGCTGGCTTAACATCCCTATGCGCAGGCAAAGAGAGAAGCGGTGGCACAATCGCTTGTTTTGCTTGCTCTTTAGTTAACAAAATTTGATTATTACTTGCCACCATCATCAGTGCTGCAACGCCGATTTCACCAAAGTCATGATAATCATTCGACACCGTACTCACTAAGGAATGATGCAGCATGGTCGAAAACCAAAGTGGTAATAGCTGTGTATTACCATCAAGCGCTTCAGCTACTGAGCTTTGCATTTGTTCAAGATCAAGCAAGGTTTCGTTGACATCAAACACAATTACTTTTGGTTTAGCTTGGTGTTGAGACTCTGCCATTGTGCCTCCCGAATAGGTTGTGGTTACCAATAAAACTAGACTAAAAAATACTTTTTTAAACATGATTTAGTGCCTTAACTGCGTTAAGAACATCTAAAGGCTCTGCTCTTAGAGTGTAATCTTCATGGGCAAACGCAAATTGAATTACCCCTTGGCTATCAATAACGTAGGTTGCTGGTAGTGGTAATTCGTAGCTTTCGTCACCATTGGCTTTTGGAATATCTAAACCAAGTTGATCGTAAACAGGGATCAAGCGTTCATCTAAGGTGAATACTAGGCCACACTTTTTAGCCAAAGAGTTAGACACATCAGAAAGCACCGTATAAGCTAGCTCGTTTTGCTGTTGGGTAGACAGTGATTTATCAGGTAACTGAGGCGAAACAGCAACTAACTGTGCATTTTGATCAGCAAATGCTTGTTGCATATTGTTAAGCGCGCGAAGCTCTAAATTACAATAAGGGCACCAACCACCACGGTAAAAGCTCAGCACAAGCGGGCCTTTCGCTAGCAATTCAGTCGAGCTGATTTGTTTGCCCTTGCTGTCGGGTAATTCAAATGCTGGAAATTTATCACCGACTTTTAAAGCATGTTCACTTAATTGTTCAGCAATTAGTTTTTCAGTCGTTACATCCATCAAATTTAAGATATCAGCTGGGACATTGGCTTTCTTTTGCACTTCAAAGGCGTCGATTTGGGTTTTTAAAGACATACATGCTCCAATCATTTTTTACAATTAGTAGCAAGTATAGAGTTTTAAATATTTATATATACAATACAAAACTGAAACCTAAATTCGAAAATATTGAATGAAAGCCATGTACAGTTTATGTGATTTAGAAACCTTTATTGCCATAGTTGAAAACCAAGGTGTAGTTGCCGCCGCTAAAGCTCAGGGCCTCTCACCAGCTACGGTAAGTCATCGCTTAAGTAAGTTAGAAAAAGCATTAAGTACTGTATTGTTGTTTCGTGATAGTCGGCGAATACGCTTATCGCCTGCAGGCGAGCTGTTTTATCAACGTGCTGGTGCCATTTTAGAGGCCTTGTATGATGCAGAGCATCAAATTGGCGCACGGGGTTCAGCAGTGACAGGGCTTTTACGAGTCACTATGCCGCCTTGGGTCTTCTCAAAATTTGTGATGCCTGAGCTTGGCCACTTTGAACAGCAATTTCCCGACTTAAAACTCGATTTTATGATCACAGACCAATTTGTGAATATTGTGGATGATGCCCAAGATGTGGCTATTCGAGTTGGTCAGTTAGCAGATTCAAACCTGCTTTCTCGTAAGCTGGTTAATAATTCACGTATTTTGTGCGCAGCACCGAGCTATATTGAAAAATATGGGCAACCTAAGTCGGTGGCTGATCTTAAAGACCATTACTGGGTGTGTTTGCCATGGCAGCGACAGCTTAAATTTAGCGAAGGCGGACAAGTCATTAATTATAATGCGAGAACGCGTTTTACTGTCTCTAATTCAGATAACATGACACAGGCTGCGATTGCAGGTCATGGCATAGCGATTAAATCTTATATTGCAATTAAAGACGATTTAGCCGAAGGGCGGTTAATTGAAGTACTCCCTAATAGCCTAGTTGATGCTGATGCACCAGTGTGGTTTTTAAAACCACAAAACAGCCTAGTGACGCGCAAAACAGAGGTTTTTTATGAGTTTATGAAATCTTTGTTTACTTAAGGTACAAAAACTTAACAAATGGCTTGTAATTAAACTGAAATCTCGTACCCTAAAGCAATAAAAATATAATAAAGGTGAGTTAAGGATGACAGAACAGACTGGGGTTATCACCGCTTTTACCGAGATATCGAGCAAGCTTAGGCGCTTTGTATCGCGAATTGTCAGCCCTGATGATGTAGAAGATATTGTACAAGAAACGTTTATAAAAAGTTATGAAGCTGATCTTAAGCAAAATATCGAATATACTCACAGTTACATGCTGAAAACAGCTAAACATTTAGCGCTGAATCACATCGCTAAATGGGACAATAAATACAAAGAATCGTTAGATGAACAACAACAGGTTGAGCATCATATGCGTTCAATGGCACTTGAAGATGAAGTGACTTCTAAAGAGCGTTTTTTGTTTTTTTGCCGAGTAACTAACGAATTAAGCCCTCAGGTTAAAAAATGTTTTATCTTAAAAAAAGTCTATGGCTTAAGCCAAAAGGAAATTGCAGCTAAAATGGATCTCAGCGAGAGTACTGTTGAAAAACATATTGCTAAAGGCTTATTGCATGTTCACCGAGCAATGAAATCACACGATGTACAACCTCAGGCATTTACCCCTACCACAGAGTTCACTGCAAAAGAGGTGAGCAAATGAGTAATGTTCATCCATTTTCATCAAAAGACATGATTCAAGAGCAGGCGAGTCATTGGATCAGTGCAATTGATCGAGGCTTATCTAAAGATGAAGTAAGCCAATTACATATCTGGGCTCATCAAAGTATGGCTCATCAAGAGGCACTGTTTGAACTTGCGACCTTATGGGATGAAATGAGTGTGCTTAATGAGTTAAGTAGTTTGTTTCCTTATAAAGCACCGCAAAAACAACCTGCTGTATTTGGTATGGCAACCGCTGCCAGCTTTTTAGTGGTGATGTTGCTTGGTTGTATTATGCTTATCTATTCAAGCTATTGGCAAAGTGAAGATAATGACTACGCCAAATTTACCAAAATTTACCGCACTAAAGTGGGTGAGCAAGCTGAATTTGTGTTACCAGACAGCACTATTGTTCAGCTCAATACCAATACTAAACTTGAAGTTGCTTACACAGGCGATCGTCGTCAATTAATTTTGAGTCGCGGTGAAGGGCGCTTTAATGTTGCCAAAGATCCGAGCCGTCCGTTTACGGTGATTGCTGGTGATAAATCATTTACTGCACTTGGTACGGTGTTCAATGTTCAGCGAAATACCGCTTCAGACCTAGAGCTAGTGGTGACTGAGGGCAAGGTGATGATTGCTGATCCGAGTACGCAGGTTGATGCTAGCGACTTTAATCGTTTAAAAGATGCCTCAGATAACAGTGCAGATATTAAAGCACTTCGCGCTAATGTTGTTGTATCTGGTGAGAAAGCACTGATAAAACAAAGTAAAACAGAGCCAATTAAACAGTTATCGGTTGATGACGTACAACGTGATTTGGCATGGCAACAAGAAATGCTGATTTTTAATGGCGAGTCTCTAGGCGAAGCTCTACAAGAAGTAAGCCGTTATACTGCCACACGTTTTGAATTAAATGATCCAGAACTTGCCTCATTAAAAGTGGCTGGTGTGTTTAAAACTGGCGACATTAAAGGTTTGCTTGATTCTTTACAGGCCAACTTAGGTGTAGAACATCAACGTTTAGGTGAACATCGTGTTAGCTTAACTATCGCTGCAAAAGGTTAGTTTTGCCTATGAGAATACGCCAATGTAATGATGTTAATTGTGCGCCACCTTCTCGTCACAAAAATTTAATTAAAAAAAAGTTAAATTTACATAGCGGATTTTTCTTCCTCACTTGTTTGTTTAAATTGCGCAGTAAGCAATTGCCGTTGTTACCTGCCTCTTTTGTTATTTATGGCCTCACAGCAGGCCAAGTAGCAATAGCGGCTGAAAAACAAATGCTGCAATTTGACATCAAAGCGCAACGAGCTGATTTGGCGTTAATCGAATTTGCAAAGCAAACCGAACAAACAGTCATTTTTTCTTTCGAATTAGCAAAGCAATATCAAGCGCAATCTGTGTTTGGCTTTTACACCAAACTTGATGCACTGAATGCGATGCTAGAAGGCACTGAGCTCGATGCGGTTGTTGATCAACAAGGCTTGCTGAGTATAAAACTCAAACAAGTAGATAGGATAGATAATAACATGATCAAAGTATCAGGGGTCAGCGCTGCAGTCGTGCCATTACTGCTTGCCGCCAATACGCAAGCGTTAGCAGAAGATCAATCAGCAGAACAAAACATCGAAAAAATTGCCGTTGTCGGTAGCCGTGTAGCAGGACGCTCGGTTGAAGATTTACCGGTTCCGGTTGATATTTTAAGTGCCGAAGCACTCGAGAATACAGGTCAAACAGAAGTTGGCCGTATGCTTCAGGCTATTGCACCGTCTTTTAACTTTTCAAGCTCGTCTATCAGTGATGGTACTGATGCACTTCGCCCTGCAACATTACGTGGCTTAGGGCCAGATCAAACCTTAGTTCTTATAAATGGTAAACGCCGCCACCAAGCGAGCCTTATTCACATTAATACGTCAGTAGGTCGTGGTACGGCGGGTACCGACATGAATGCTATTCCTGCTGCTGCAATCAAACGTATTGAAGTATTACGTGATGGTGCTGCTGCGCAATATGGTTCAGATGCCATCGCAGGCGTTATTAATATCGTATTAAAAGACGCTGAAGAGGGCGGTAAAGCGGCGATTAATTACGGTGAGTACTCAGAGGGCGATGGCGAAACTGTAACTGTTGATTTCAACAAAGGTTTTGCTTTAGGTGATGAAGGTTATTTAAATACCACAATCAACTACCGTGACCGTGCGCCGACAAACCGTGCAGGTCTTCATGGCTCATGTCAATTTTACGGCTGTACTGAACTTGATGACGGTACGCTATTAGCAGGCGACCCTCGTGAGTTAACGGCACCTCGTGATACGTTTAGAATTGGTGATGCAGATTCACAGCAATTTGCTCTAACCGTTAATACAGGCTATGAGCTTGCTGGTGGTGAGCTATATGGCTTTATCACTTATTCAAATCGTGAAAACGAATCAGCTGCGTTTTTCCGTCATAACGCAAATGCTAATGGTAACCCTGTATTACAAGATGGTGATGCAACCATTCCTATGGGTTTCTTACCGAAAATTAATACTGTCATTGATGACGTATCTTATAACTTTGGTTATAAAAAATCGTTCGATAATGACTCAAGCATTGATTTATCGTACACCTACGGTGAAAACAGCATTGATTACACCACAAGTGACACTATCAACGGCTCTTATGCTAACTACCTTCGCTATGACCAAGGTTTAACGGCTGATGAAATTCGTGCCACTATCCCACGTTCAGCGTATGCATATGGCCTTGAATTATCACTGCAAACTCTAAACCTTGATTACACCAAAGATTACGACGACTTCTCATTAGCACTAGGTGCTGAGCTTCGTACCGATGAGTTCCGTATTCTTGAAGGTAGCGAATACGCATACCGTGATTACGATACAGTTGATGGTGTGAGCATCTATTCTGGCTTGAATGGCGGGGTTGGTAGTGTTGACGCTGCAAGCGGTACGCAAGGTTTTGGTGGTTCAGATCCGGCATCATCAGTTGATGAGTCGCGCGATGTGATCTCATTCTATATGGATGCAGAAACCTATGTTATCGATGATGTAATTATTTCAGGTGCGGTACGTTACGATAACTACAAAGGCTTTGGTGATACCGTTAACTTTAAGTTAGCAGGTAACTGGTCTGTCACTGAAGATGTGTCTTTGCGTGGTGCATTAAGCACAGGTTTTAGAGCACCTTCTATGCAACAACTTTACTTTAATAACGTAAGTACTCAGTTTGTTGTAGGTGATGATGGTAGCTTAGTGGCTGAGCAAGTAGGTACGTTCAGAAACGACAGTACTTTAGCGCAATCAATTGGTATTCCTAAGCTAAAAGAAGAAAAATCACAAAACCGTAGTTTAGGTATTGTGTATAACGTTACCGACAATATCAATTTAACTATTGACTACTACTCGATTGATATCGACGACCGTATCGTTATTTCTAACCGTTTAGGTAAAGGTTTATCAGATACACTTGATGCTGCACTTGAAAGCTCAGGCGCAGGTGCGGGTCAGTTCTTCTTAAATGGTGCCGACACAGAAACAGAAGGTGTTGATTTAGTTGCTACATGGAACACAGAAGGCCTTGGCGGCACGCTAGATTTCACCTTTGCTGCTAACTTCACTAAAACTGATGTGGTTGATTTATTTACGCCATCAGGCAGTGGCCTTGAAACTATTCCGGTAGAAGATGTGTTTTCTGCCCAAGAAACGTCAATTATCGAAGAATGGCAACCAGAAGACCGCATTAACTTAAGTGCGCTTTACCGTTTAGAAGATTGGACTGTAAACCTATCTTTAAACCGTTACGGCGAATACAGAGTTGAAGATGGTGGCCGTCAAACATACGGTGCTGAAATCTTAACTGATGTTAAAGTTAACTATTTCTTTAACGAAAACCTATCATTTAACATTGGTGCAAATAACTTATTTGATGTTTACCCAGATAAGAACACCATTGGTAATTCACGCTCGGGTACGATTGTTGATGCTAGCGGCAACACAATTGTTTCAAGCCCTGGTGTATTCACTTACTCACGTCGTTCTGCACCATTTGGTTTTAACGGTGCGTACTACTACGTAGGTGCAGAGTACAAGTTCTAAACTCCCTTTAGATTCCTTTATTATTTAACTTGCAAAGGGCCGTTAGGCCCTTTTTTAATGCAGTCATAAAAACTTCACTTTTTTTATCAACATAAATCCCTAATAATATCTGGACTAGACCAGATTTTAGGCGATATTAAAAATGAATGAATATTTACTGTTAACTCCTGGCCCATTAACAACATCGGATACTGTAAAACAAGCGATGTTAAAGGATTGGTGTACATGGGATGACGATTATAACTTAGGTGTTGTACAGGCTATTCGCAGCAAACTTGTAACTTTAGCCACTAAAAGCAATGACTATACGTGCACATTAATGCAGGGCAGTGGCACTGCGAGTGTAGAAAGTGCTTTAGGTAGTTTAGTCGCAAAAGAGCATAAGTTATTGATAATAAACAATGGCGCGTATGGTAAACGGATGGCAGAAATTGCCCAGTATTTAGGTATTGACCATTGTGTTTTAAATTACACTGAAACGCAGCTACCAAGCTGTGACGACATTGAAAAAACACTCTTGAGTGATGAAAACATTAGTCATGTTGCAATGGTGCACTGCGAAACGACGACCGGCATGCTAAACCCAGCAAAGCAAGTGGGCGAACTATTATCACGCCATAACAAAGTGTATATTTTAGACGCAATGAGCAGCTTTGGTGGCGTACCGTTTGACTTAGCAGATTGGCACATTGATGTAATGATTAGCTCATCTAATAAGTGTATTCAAGGTGTTCCAGGTTTTGGTTTTGTAATTTGCAAACGTGACTTAATTGAAGAATCACAGGGGGTTGCACGTTCGTTGTCACTTGATTTACATGCACAGTGGCAGTGTATGGAGAACAACCAAGGTAAATGGCGTTTCACATCTCCTACACATGTTGTACGCGCATTTCATCAAGCTCTTATTGAATTAGAACAAGAGGGTGGTGTTGCAGCACGTCATAAGCGTTATAAAGACAATCAGCAACTTTTAGTCACTGCGATGAGAGAGTTAGGTTTTCAAACACTCTTAGATGAGAGCTTACATTCACCGGTTATCACCTCATTTTATTCTCCAACAGCAAATGGGTATGACTTTAAAGAGTTTTACTTGTTGCTTAAAAACCAAGGGTTTGTGATTTACCCAGGTAAGGTATCAGATGCTGACTGCTTTAGAATTGGCAATATTGGTCATGTGTTCGAAAACGATATTACACGTTTAATTGAGGCAATATCAAACAGCAGATATTGGTTATAAAGAATGTTCACCCGTGTAAAGGCTTTGTTTAACAAAGCCTTTTTTCATTTATTGCCTTAGTGACCTTCTACAGTCATTTCAATAGCATTATGCAACCAATACTCAATATTGTAATCTACTGAACTGCCTAGTTCATCAAAGCGTTTACGAATAACTTTTAAACAGGGTGTACCACTATTTTTTTGCAATACCTGTGCTACATCGTCAGGAAGGACAGTCACACTAATCGCGCACTGCTCATTGACTACATTTGTTGCGTATTGATTTGCCATTATTTGTGTTATCGAGCCATTTAGGTTGTGCTCAGCAAGGCCATCAAAACGCGCAGCATCACAAAAAATATCTTCAAACATCACTAAGCGCTCATCAAGGCTGCGGGCACGTTGCAAATGGTGCAAAGTGGATGCAGAAAATTCTGCTTTTAAATCATGATTGCTAATTTCTTGATGGCTAATCACTTGGGTATCAGCAACAAAGCCTTGCTGTTTTGCCAGTTCATAAAAATTTACTTTAGTGGCAGGATTCCACTTAAGTTTTGTTGGTGTTACAAACCAACCACGGCGCGTTTGGCTATAGATCAATCCTTCAGCTTCTAAACGAAGTAGTGCCTCACGGACTGTAATACGGGTCGAGTTAAATTGTTCTTGTAACAAACGCTCAGAAGGGAGTTTGTCACCCGTGTTCAGAGTCCCTTCGCTTAGTAATTGATGTATGTAATTTCTGATTTGTTGATATAAAAGCATACGGTGCCTTTTTGCTAAATACAGCTTTAGCTTAACTGATAATAAAGGGATTTATAACGTTTGATTATGAAATTAAATAGTTATCTAAGTAATCTAGCCAAAAAGAAAGTGGTTCAATATGCATATTTGGATCTTTTGCACAGTCGTCAAGTTCTCTTAATTGTAAAATTTCTTCAAAAAATGGCTGGGCTGCAAATTGATTAGCTTGTTGTAACGACAAAGGGCCACCTTGTTGTTGCAAGGTGAGTGTACTGGCAGGCGAAAGTGTTTGCTCATAACCAGCATTCTTTGCGACTAAATAGCGTTTAGCTTGAACATGTTGAGAAACCATGGCAACAACAGCATCATTAAAGTTATTTTCTTTTAAAAAAATTGCGCCAAGCTCGCAGTGATTCACATATCCTTGCTTGGTCATCGTGAGATTTTGCTGCTGTGCGATTAAATGCCCAATATCATGTAAAAATGCGGCAACGACAGTATCAGCGCTTAATTTTTGCTGCAATGCAAGCCTAGCGCACTGGGCTGCATGAGAATACTGAGTACAAATTTCGTCATAGTGTTGGTAACCAAACTGCTCAAATAAATAACAGATCTGTGTAATTGTTTGTTGGTGTGTAATGGTCATCTAAAAAACTCTACGATTTCATATCGACTTTTCCTGCGCTGCCTATGAGGCTGGCAAGATACGTATCTATTGGATTTACATGGGTATTATTGTCTTCTGCTCGTTCTTTACGACGAATTGCATTACGAATTAGGTAAGCGCCGACAGTTCGAAAGGGCTCAACTACAAAGTTGTCTAATGTTTGATTTACAAGGCCACAGTGTTGCCAAACAGGTGCATTTTTTAAAATTAAAGCACACAGAATATTTGCCCCTAAAAAAGACTGTACGACGCCATTACCAGAATAACCCCCGGCGTAGATAACGTTTGCTTGATTATCCAAATGTCCAAAAAACGGGAAGCCAGTGACACTTCGGTCAGAAGGGCCTGTCCAAGTTCGATCAATTTCAAAATTATGGTTAGGGAAAAAGCGTGATAAAGAGTTATTTAATAGCGTTTGATAGCGACTCGGCTGCTCAAATTTATCACTCATTCTGTTTGCGAAGCTAAAATAATTTCCGCCTTTGCCAAGCATTAATCGACCATCAGTAGTGGTTCGGTAATAGTTTACAAAAATACGGGAGTCTATTATTGCAGCGCCATGATTGAGACTTAAATGATTTAGCGTTTCAGGCATCGGTTTAGTAATTGCCATATCGCTTGAAACTAGCACGATATTACGTTGAAACTGCGGCTTTAGGGTAGGGAGCCACGCATTAACGGCAAATACTAGATGATTAGCACAAATATTACCTTGGCTTGTTTCAACATTTAGGGGGGACTGTCCGCTATGTGCTGTGTACTGGCACTGTTCAATAATTGTAACGCCTAAGCTTTCAGCGACCTGTTTTAAACCACGAACTAATTTTGCCGGCTGAATACTACCACCATGAGGTGAATAATGACCGCTAATATTGGCGGCTGATCCTGTATTGATAAGAGCTTGAGTATCACAGTGTTGCCATGCATTAAGATTGTTATCCTCAAGCATTTTTATTGCGGGGGCTAACAAGTGCTTTTGTGCTTCATTTGAGGCGGTGTAATAACAGCCATCAATTCGACAATCGCAGTCGATACCGTGCTGACAAACAAACTCTGCAATTTGATGAACCGCTGACTCAGACTCTTTGACTAAAAACAGTGCCTTTTCGAGACCGACTAACTTACTTAAACTGGGCAGCTTAGTTGACCAAGTTAACATTGCACCGCCATTTCGCCCTGATGCACCTTGCCCGCAAAAGCCTTTTTCAATGATGGTAACCTTTAAATTAGCTTGTTGCTGCTTAAGTTTGATTGCGGTCCAAAGACCAGTAAAACCACCACCTATGATACATACATCGCAATGGTGCTTTGTAGGTAATGAATGAGGAAGCGCATTGGCTTCCTCTTGCATTGCGTTATCAAACCAAAAAGGTTGAAACTGCATTATGGGCGCTCCCCTCGGCTTAGTTTTGCATCAATTTCCATCAAAACAGTTTCAATATCGGCCAGCGAGTCAACTACGAAATGCGCACCTGCAGAGTACAAGCTTTGGTAAGCTTGGCGTGTCAGTTGTTGCTTCTGTTCAGCACTACAAGCTTGCCACTCTTGCTCTGTTAAGCCAACCGCATTACCGCTTAATGCGAGGCCAATTGTCCACATGCCGGCATTCAAACCTTCTTCGATGCCGGGGGCTGAATCATCAATTTTGATACAGTTAGCAACTTTTTTAATGCCTAAAGCATTTACATTTTCAAGAGCCATCCAAGGGCCAGGGCGAGAACCGGCTTTAAGGTCGTCACTTGCTACCCAATGATCCGGTTGATAGCCATAGTCTGCAGCGGCGCTGACTAACACTTCCATAACTTGGCGAGGGTAGCCCGAACAACTGCCTACTTTGATGTTTTGCTGTTTTAAGCGATTGATCACTTCAAGCGCACCAGGAATAGGCATTGCTCTGTCTGCTACTTTAGCCTTTTGCAATGGCATGAAAGTTTGATAGATGTGATCAATATCTGAGTCTGACATTGCTCGGCCAAACTGTGAGTGCCAGCGTGAAGCAACTGACTCTAACTTTCCAAGTGTGGCAATGTGATCCCATTTTCCCATACCCATTGGAATACGCGCTTCAGCAAGTGAAATCTCAAAGTCATAAGCTTGTTTAAATGCTTCAACAAAAATGGTGGTGGGGGCAACTGAGCCATAATCCACGACAGTTCCAGCCCAATCTAAAATGATAGCTTCTATGTTTTTCATAAGATTCTCTTTTAATTGTTTCAGGTCACAACCTGTTTTGAGTGATGAGTTCGAATAGGGGATAATCGTACTGTGAAATAACACAGTGAACATGCAACTAAAGCGGCGGCAACAATGCCAACTAAGTAACAAGCGTTAATAAAGAAGTTAAGCCAACTGAGTTCAGGCATAGCAAATGTTCTGTACAGTAAAATACTGACAGAGCCAAGATAGCCTGCAGAATCAGCAAGATAAATTAAAAAACCAGCATTAGCGACAGAGCCAACGGCAGAAATCATTCGGTCAAATAGAAAACAGTTATACGGGATGTAACTGATATAGAGACCTGAGCCAAGTAAGACCATCCACGCTTTTGCGGATATCAAGTTAGCTTCGAAAGCAAAGGTGCTCGACAATAACAAAGCGGCACCGAATAAAATAAAGCCGTGATTGACATAAAATGCGGTTTTGTTGTTTTTTACCAAAACCATCGCGCCTAATGCGATAAGGACAATAAATGACATTCTGATCCCCGCGTAGGCGAAAATGGCAGGTTCTTCACCATGGCCAAGAGCTTGCCAAATTTCAGCTGCAAAATTGTCACGGAAATCACGAAAACCAGTAAACAGCATGAAGCTTAAAATGAGGCAGCTAATACCAAACCAATACTGTTTAAAAAATTGCCAACGGGCTTTGCCATCCATAGGTAAGCGTTTTTGTCTTGCTTGTTCGTCCTCTATTGTTGGTTCTGGAATGAGGGTTAAGCATTTAACACTAAACAATAGCAGCGGGAAAAATAGCGCACCTGTTGCTGCAGGCATCCAAAGTTCAGGTACATTTAGTGTATCAATAAGCCATTTGCCTACACTGCGAACAAGCCCTGATGCCAATATAAAAGTGACACTCAAAATAGCGCCTAGAATTTCACTGGTTTTTCTTCCTTCAAGAAAGCTAAAAACAAGTCCCCAAATCATGCCTAGTGAGAGGCCATTAAAAAATAGCCAAATAACATTTAACCCAATCGGAGTGATAGCAAATAACACCAGCGATATTTCTGCAGCGGCAATAAGGCCAATAATTGTTAAACCTCGTTGCTGATGCTGCATCTCTGAAATAACTTTTATGCCAATAAATTTAGCGCATAAATAGCCAAAAACTTGCGCCAAAATCAGTGCAATCTTAAAGCTTATCTGCCAACTCGGATCGTCGAATTCAGTGTAACTATTTGCAGTGAATGGCTTACGAAATGCGTACATAGAAAAGTAAGTGAGAAATGCAGCACTGGCTGCAAATAACACAAAACCGGTTCCTTGCGCACGTTTAAGCCAATTAGGGTGTGAAAACATTAGGTATCCTTTGCGGGGCAATGGCCCCGCATACAACTCAAAAACTGATTAGAACTGATAATTAATGCCAACCATGCCGCGTACACCGTAGTACTCTACTTGTAGAGGACGGCTTTCATCGCCTAGGTAGTATTTAAGAGGCTCGTTGGTTAAGTTATTCAGTTCGAGGTAGACTAATGCGTTTTCGTTAAGCTGATATGACGTGGTAAAGTCAACGCTTGTATTGTCGCCATAATAGCTATCAAATTGTTTGCTGCTGCCATGCTCTTCAATGTATTCACCTTTGAAGTTAACGGCTAATCGAGCTGCAAAATGCGTATTATCGTAATACACCGTAAAGTTGTAGAGACTATCTGCTTGGCGAGGAATGGAGACTTTGTCTGCGCGATCTGGAATCGTCATTTCTGAATCCATGAAGGTCGCATTAGCCATGATGCCAAAGTTATTTAGTTCAGGTGTAATAAACCCTAAATCACGATTGAACGCGACCTCGAGACCTGCAAGCCATGCGCTATCGCCATTTTCAGGGCGAATAATATTAACCCCAGTGTTATTGCCGAACTCTCCTATAGAGCTACTTTGAAAAATAGGATCGGTAATATCTTTATAAAATACCCCCAGAGAAACTAACCCTAAGCGGTCAAAGAAGTATTCAGCCATTAAGTCGACATTATTTGAATAAGTCGGCTCTAAATTTGGGTTACCAGAAGTTAATTCGTTGTCTGCTTCTAAGTAAGTTGCACCTGGCGTTAATGAGCCAAAGTCAGGACGAGCAAAAGAGCGAGTTAATGCAAGTCGATAATTGGTTTGACTGTTAGGGTGATAGGTTAAATGCAATGCAGGTAACACAGACAAGTAGTCATTGTTTGCTTTAACGCTTTCGACTTTATCTTCATCTGCAAGGTAAATATAACCGTCAACTTCGGTGTCGGTTTGAGTTAAACGAAGACCTGTTAGCATTTCCCAATTAGCATTAATGGTATATGTTGCCATACCATATAAAGATGTATGTTGTTCATTAACATCAAAGTTTCTGCCAAGTGCTCCACCATTTTCGATTAAAGCAGATTCACTTTTATCAAGGACAAACTTGTCTTTATTGTTATTCCAAAAATTCGCTAAGTCATCAGTACTAGCAACTTGCGAAAACTGACTTTGATAATCGTAAGAAAGCTCGCTTAAATAGTCACTTCGGCCCGGTTGGTCCGCTAATGTAAAATCACTCAGGGTAGGGGCTACGCCATAGTTTTCAGTATCCCATGCATAAAATTCATCACTGAACCTAGCAACGCGTTCTTTATCGCGGTATTTTGCACCTACTTTAACAATAAGGTCGCTGTTGAGTTGCCACTCAAAGTCTAAAGCGGCAACAATTTTATCTTTTTCATTCACCTTAATTTTATATAGTTCGACCCACGATAAGCCCATTTGGCTTGGGTCAAACGAAAAACCACTTGGTAGATGAGTACTGATTTGATCCCATGGATCTGAACCACCATCAATCGTGTTATAAGCGTAGTTTTTGCCTGTATCTCTGTCTTCAAGGCCTTCGTAACCGACATTTTTTTGGTCAAATCGAACTACAAAATAACTGTTATCTTCACTGTTAGGCGTGTTGCCATACCTAAATTCGTTTTCATAGCTAGATAAAGACCAATTTAATGTTTTGTCGTAGCCAAAAAAATGCTCACCAGCAAACTCAAAGCCCGTCATTTCTGTTATGAGCTCATTTCTAATATGTTGTAGCTCTGCTCTGTCTTTATCAAAACGCATACGATGCTTATAATGCGTTTCATCGTCGATTAGTGTGCCGTACATGGCACTAGCACTAACATTGCCTTGTTCTAGCTGGTATTCAACAGAACCATTTAAACCGTAAGTTTCACGAGTTCCGGTGTAATCTCTTAGCTCTAAACGATAAATACCTAAACCATCATTTCCTCGACGTGGTTCAAAGTTATCTGTTGCCCAGTCGCGTTGCCAAGCCGTTGCGTTAATTAAAAAACCTAACTTGTCATCTAAGATGCGATCGCCATAAAGTAAGTTGGCTGAGTAGTTATTGCCATCAGCTAGTTCGTTTTGACCGAGTGCTAAATTGGCATTAAATACAAAATCATCGGGTGCTTTTTTGGTTATAAAGTTAACGTTACCACCAATAGCATCTCCCTCCATCTCTGGCGTTAATGCTTTTGATACCTCTACAAATTCAATAAGCTCACTAGGGAAAAAGTCAAACGCAGTGGCGCGGCTGGTGGTTTCTTCTTCTGCAGTTGGTAATCGGTTGCCATTGATAGTTGCAGAGCTCCACTGGGCAGGTAAGCCGCGAACAGCAACAAATCGGCCTTCGCCTTGGTCGCGTTCTATAGAAACACCAGGGATGCGTTGAACTGCTTCAGCTGCGTTACGGTCTGGCAACTTACCGATGCCATCAGCCGAAATAACATTTTTAATATTTTTAGCATTCTTTTGGCTATTGGCCGCAGCCATTTCACCACGTTGAATTTGACCAACAGCAACGACTTCTTCAATGGTGTTAGCTGAATTATCCATCACAATAGGAGACAGTAATTTAACCTCATTGTTGCTTATCTCAACATCAACAATCTGGCTGCTATAACCCATATACGAAACTTCAAGTTGGTAGTGGCCTGCATCTAATTTAGCAAGCTCAAACTTACCATCATAATCAGTCACCGTTGATTGATTTGTGCCAACGACTTTAACCAAAGCACCTGGCAAGCGATTACTATGATCTGTGATAGAGCCTTGAATTTTTGCATCAGTGGCAAAAGCGCTATGCGCTGATAAAAATGGGTAGCTGCACAAAAAAACAGCTGTGCTGAGTGTACGTCGTTTAATCATCTGTTGAGCCTCTTATTTTTAAATTAATCTGGACTAGACCAGATTTGTTGCAGACAATAATAGAGAGGCTTTTTTACAAAGATGTGACGGTTTTTTATTTTTAATATTAAAAAAGGGTCAAATGACCCCTTTGAGATAAATTATAAAGACGTGCTTATAGAGATTGTTACATCTTGATATTGTTTTATTTTATCAAGCAAGGTGACCAAGGTTTTATGGCTGCTTTGCTCACTTGCTGTTACTTGCACATTGGTCATTTCAAACTGTGCGGCAAATAACGCAAGGTTAGCGATTATCTGCTCTGGTGTGATAAGCCGGTTTGCAAAGTAAATACTGTCGTTTTCAGTGATAATAAATTGCGCTTGCTTTTTAGGGTTTTCAAGACTTGGTTTTGTTAAAGGGCGGTTCACTTCAATAGCGCGCTCTTTAACAAATGAGGTTGTGACGATAAAAAATATCAGCAAGATAAACACAATATCGAGCATAGGAGTCATATCTACATCAGCGTTTGCAGTGGTTTTCTTATGTTGTTTCACCATAATTAGGTCCTTGTTGTTTTTGACTAAGCCACAAAATTTACGATTAAGTGGACTAGCCATAGTCGTGATTAATACCACGGATTATTTTTAAAATGCTGGGCGCCACAGCAGTTTTTCGGATCCTAAATTTAAAGTTAGCAGCTTTTAAAAAAATGGTAGTTAAATAAATATTCTTAGTTTATTAAATGTTTGTAGCGTTTTTGTTGGTAAAAAAATATTTATTAGCTTTGATGAAATCATTTCGAAGTGTATCTGGTCACTTTTGTTGGAACTAAGTTTAAAGGATGGATAAATGTTAAAAATTACGTCTTTTGTTTGTGCAATGTGTCTTGTTATACCGACAGCAAGTTTTGCTGAGCAATCAGTAAACGGGCAAGATTTTATTAATTTATTCGAAAAGCTGTCAGGTAAGCAGCCCGGAATCAGAAAAGGTCACGCCAAAGGGGTGTGCGCTGTCGGCACATTTACACCGAATCAAGCAGCAAAGCAGTATTCAATTAGCCCTTTATTTAATGCGCCATCAAAAGCAAATATTCGCTTTTCTATGGGCGGGGGTAACCCTCACGCTGATGAAACATCACGTTCTCCACGCGGAATGGGCGTACAATTTGTGCTAGAAAATGGTGATGTACACAATATTGCAGGGCTAACTACACCTGTATTTGCAGGTAACAGCCCAGAAGCGTTTTTTGGTTTGCTAAGTACCTTATTACCTGACGAAAAAACAGGGCAAATCGATTTTGCAAAAGTAAAAGCATACAGAGAGCAAAACCCGAGTACCTTAGGGCAATTTAATTGGCTGCAAAGCCATAACCCGCCAGCATCTTATGTGTCTTCACGTTATTTTGGTGTGCATACCTTTTACATGGTTGATGAAAAGGGCGCTAAGCATGCCTTTAGGTGGACCATGGCGCCAGAAGAGCCAGAACAGGTGCTAACTGAAGAGCAAATGAAAACCTTCCCTAAATCTTTTCTGGCTAAGCGACTTGAAGAGGATTTAGCGAAAGGGAAGGTGCATTATCGTTTTCAAGCCGTATTAGCCGAGCCAGGTGATGCATTAACTGACCCTTCAGTCCGTTGGCCTGCGGATCGCAAAACAATTGAATTAGGAAAGCTCACCATAGAATCGACAGGTGAGTCAGGTTGCGATCTTACTAATTATGACCCAAATCTACTATCTAAAGGCTTTATGCCAAGTGATGACAAAGTACTTAAATTACGCTCAACAGCCTATGCAATTTCATTTGCAAAGCGTTTAACAGGGAAATAAAAAAACTAAATCGCTTGGCGGTGCTCCCGATTATTTGATTACCAAATAAACTTGGTGGTTTAACGACCAAGCGATTTTAATTTAAAAGTTGTCGTAAATAGTTAAAGTCATATTTTTCTATTATGTATTGTTTTTATTCACTTTACCCATATCTATACATTTATTAAAAAATAAATAAAGGGAATTTTATGAATGTGACTTTGCGTGATGTTACGAAGGATAATTGGCTGGATGTAATTCACTTAGAAATAACTAAAGAGCAAGAGGATTACGTAGCGTTAAATTCAGAGTCTATCGCTGAATCAAGCTTTTACCCTCATTATGTTAATCGAGCAATATATCGTGAAGATGAGGTTGTCGGTTTTATTCAATATTACCAAGAGCTTGAAGAAGGGCTACCTGATGAGTTTTACATTGCTCAGTTTATGGTTGATGTAAAATATCAAGGCCAAGGTATAGGTAAAATCGCAACAGAATTAGTAATTAACGAGATGAAAGAAATTCCAGAATGTAAAAAAATAACCATACTCTACATGCCTGGCCACCATACGATGCGCAAATTTTATTCTCAGTTTGGTTTTACGGTGACCGAAGAGGACGATGAAGACGGTGTTGTAATGGAACTTGATGTTAAATAGCTGGAACGCTCTTTTTGGGGAGCTTAATTATCATCAACCTAAATTATACCTTGTCAGGTTTTATTGGTGGGCTTTGATAAAATCTGACAGTCTTATATACGCGACAAGCAGGCTGTCGGCTAAAATTGTTTTTGCTCATAAATGAGTTAGAGCCGAAGGACGGCTCTGTATAAACGAAGGGCATTGGTAACGCCGCCAAAAAGGGCCGATTGTAGCGGAACGTAGAGGAGTGTTGTTTTGATGGCCTTGTTAGCTTTACATCTGCTGGAAATCGCCACGTGCTTTTAAAACCCCTTGTTGCTTTAGAAAAAATAGCTCATTCAAATAATTGCCATAAACCGCTGTAGCTCTGTTACCACTAATGTTGTAGTAAGGCTGCGGAAACCACACTTCAATTTCTTCTTGTTCATAACCAGAAATATCAAACTCTACTGGTGAGTAAAAATCAATTTTAACTGGTTTAATTGTTGTGTTCGCATTATTTGAATGAGTGTAATCATAGGCAGCGTATGCACCAGCCCAAACACCTGATTTTGTTTTATATACGGGAGTAAATTGGTATTTTGAATGGTAATACTTTCCATCATGTAATACGACATAAAGAAGAACGTGGTCGTATTCTGAGAATAGGGGAACACCGTAGTGATCAAATACCGTAAATTCTATTTCTGTACCATGATATGAGCCCTTAAAGGGTTTTATGATCTGGTATTTCGCAGGAAATTTACTATCAAATGAACTTTTATTTTCTTTGAGTTTTGCTGTAACAGGAGTCAGGCTAATTTTCTTGCCAACAAAAACAAAGTATTCACTATCTTCGCTCTCAGCTAATAGCTGGCTAGAGAGAAATAATGAAATGAAAAACAATATGAATTTATGCATGATCTACCTTGTAAAGCTAAGCATTATTGGGTCCTGTTGAACAGCTTTTTAGGTTACCGCAAACCACAAAAGCTTTCAGGTGCTTTTTTATAAGCTGGAGATGCCTGAATTGAATCTTCTACAGATTCCACGAGTGCTTTTAATAATTTTGGCGTAGGCTCTATGAAATTTGAGCAGTTGCAAGACCAAGATACAGTATGACTGTCATCACCAATTTTTAGATATAGAGTTTTAGTTGGGCAAGGAGCACAAATCTCTATTCTTTCTATATCCTCAGATGAATCTAGTGCCACTTTTTTTCTGTGTTCAATTGAGTTAGGTAATTGGAAAAAGTTTATTTTATCTGCTTCGTGAATAATTCTCTCAATTTGAATTGTAGAAAGCTCTAATTTCTCTGAGTATTTGCCACGATCACTGCACAGTTGTTTTTTGTATTCTTGTCTGTAATAGTCGTATGTCTCAAAGACATCTTGATAGTGCAGTTCAAAACTTTCAATTTGAGGACTTGAACTGCACCCAATTAACAAAGATGTGAGCAGCAAATATATGTGCTTCATAGGAAACCTAACGCCTAAATATGAGGCACATAGAGGCAGGCTACAATGGCGAATCCGCCAGCCTGTTTGTGCCCCAGACCGCCTGCGGGCGTCATAATTTTTTTGTTAGCAGTCATTGTTTAAGCCACCACTTAAGCTTTTTAATACTCGAAGAAGACTAATCGTAACTAATACGACAGCTACTGATGGGGAGTAAACCAGTAACAATTCAATTAAAGACAAAGTATCGTTTTGCTGATAGCTATACTCTGATACGACACCGGATAGGATACTTAGAACCAGCACAGCTAAGCAAGAATAGGCAAGCAGACGAGAATCTTTGGAGTTAATGCGGCGATTTAACTTAATTGAACTTACTAGCAAAGCGATGAAGCAAGCACAGATTACGAGGGCATCTAAGGCGTAAAAAAGATACTCCAGTAAAGTAAAACCGTACATTTCATATATTACTTCTTCAAAAAATTCCATTTAACTAAATCCTAGGACCTGATTGATAACGCTCAAATAAGTGGCACCAAGACAATGCGATCTTTTTGCGCCACACTTGGCGAAGCCAGGAGCAAAAAGAAGCGTTGGGCTTGGTGTCCTTCTTAATTTGCTTGTTATACACCGTTTGCACAGTGTTTTGTGATAAACCCTTCCACCATTGCCTCATATGATTCAAAAGCTGGATTATGAGGATGGACGCGACCAACAAATACATTTTTGTCACTTCTATAGATTTCCAGTGACTCGGAAAACTTATTGCAGCCATTAACTTTATCATTGTCCGTTAAGAATGCATTGCCCATTGCAAATAGAGCCTTCGATACGCCCCAGTAATCCCCATCTTTTTCAAATGCTTCAGCTGCGAGTTTAAAGTGTTCAATGGATTTACCTGCTGTCGGGTCATACTCGTTATGTTTTGTATAAAAATCTTTGTGGTATCTATAACTTCTACTTTTGTAATACAGCCCTAAAAAGGTATGCGCCTCAGCTACCCCATACAAATTATTAGATTTTTCTAAATCAGCGAGGGCTTCAAGCCCAAGCCTTTCAGCAGCTAGCCCCCGATCTTCAGTATTCATCAATTCATAGGCGTAATTTAATTTTTTCATTGGATCACTGGTATAGGGTACGCCCGCAGCAGCACAGCCCAATAAAGTAATTGTAAAAAGTGAAATAATGATTAGCTTCATGCTCAAATATCCCTAGGTGTATAGACATAATGACTCCCACACGGTGCTAGCCTCCGCTTTTCGTGGGTTAGCTTAATACAAAGCCAGAGCCATAATTAGTTTGTCAAATAACTAAACA